>JADJXA010000012.1 GCA_016716065.1 Candidatus Leptovillus gracilis
TGCGTCATCAAATTCATAAACGCCCTCAAATTGGCGGCAAAGCAGGCAGGCGTCATGCGCCGCCAAAATGCGCACCTTTGTCGCCAATCCCTGGCGAATGCGAGCCAGCGCTCGCTGCTGCTCTTGTGGCTCGTTCATGACTCAAATCAATCTGGAGCAGCAAAAGGCAGCAGCGCCAGGTGGCGGGCGCGTTTCACTTCGCGCACCAACTCGCGCTGTTTGGCGGCACTGAGGCGCGTCTGGCGGCGGGGGCGAATCCGGCCAAATTCGGTGATAAAGGGGCGCAGAGTCTCCGGTCGTTTGTAATCCAGGTCTACGTGGGTCAGGTTTTTGGGCCGCTGCCGTCGGTTGGTTGGGTTATGTATTTGTCATCATCTTCTCCTTCATCGGTTTGCATGAGGAATGGGTTTTCCAGGGTCAACTGCCCCGTTTGCCAGCGGGCGAACTCGGCGTCGGTGAGCAGACAGGCGTCCAGGCGGGCGGTGAGCTTCTCCTTCTTGAGCTTCTGGCCGATGCAGACAATCTCCTGGCGGCGGTCGCCGTAGGGTTCAGCCCACGCTTCGGTGATTTCCAACTGGACTTCGGCGTCGTCGGGCCAGTTTGCGCGGGGTTCGGCGGCCCACCAGCGGCCGGCCAGTTGGAAGTAGCCGTGCCGCGCCACCTGCGACCAGTAGTAGGCCATGTCGGTGTCGCTGGCGAGCCAGAGAAAGCCTTTGGAGCGGAGTAATCTCTTGAAGCCGCCGCCCTCGATGAAGTCTAGCAGGCGTTGGGGATGAAACGGCCGTCGCGCCCGATACACAAAACTGCTAATCCCATACTCGTCGGTCTCCGGGATGTGGTGGCCTTGCAGCTCGATGGCCCAGCGCGGCAGTTGGGCGGCGGCGTCCAGGTTGAACAGGCCGGTGTTCAGCACCCGGTCCAGGGCGATACGGCCGTATCTACTCTCCAGCACCACCGCGTCCGGGTTGAAGCGATGCAGGTAGCTCTTCAACCGGGCCAGGTCGTCGGCCGTTACCAGGTCGGTTTTGTTGATGAGGATGACGTTGGCGAACTCCACCTGCTCCACCAGCAAGTCGGCCAGGGTACGGCCGTCGTCGTCGGTGACGGCTAATCCCCGCTCCAATAGGGTTTGCTGATTGGTGTATTCGGCCAGCCAGGTAGCGGCGTCTACCACGGTGAGCATGGTGTCTAAACGGGCGATGTCAGCCAGGGAACGGCCGTTGTCATCCACCGGAAAATCAAAGGTGGCGGCAATCGCCAGCGGTTCGGCGATGCCGGTGGCCTCGATGAGCAGGTAGTCGAAGCGTTCTTCGCCCGCCAACCGGCCGATTTCCAGCAGCAAATCTTCGCGCAGCGTGCAGCAGATGCAGCCATTGCTCATCTGCACCAGCTTCTCTTCAGTGCGGCTCAGGTTAGCGTCGCCATTGCTCACCAACTGCGCGTCTATGTTCACCTCGCTCATGTCGTTGACGATGACGGCCACGCGCAGCCCTTCGCGGTTGTGCAGCACGTGGTTGAGCAGGGTTGTTTTGCCCGCGCCCAAAAAGCCGGATAAGACGGTGACGGGCAGGCGGCTGTCCAGAGATGGTTGTCCGTTGGATTTCATGAATTGTCCTTCGTTCTTACTGATACTTTATATCATTTATATTGACAAAAAAAACTACCCGGCGGCCAGACTCCAGGCGTCACGGACCCAGTTAACGGCCGTTTTCAAGGGCGATTGCGGCGTTTGATTTTCATGCAGGCAGGCGGCAAACGAGGCAGCCAGCAACGCCGGGTCTACGCCATTGGCCTGGCCGATGAAGACGAGGGAGGTTTCCGGCTGGCGGCTGCCCCACGGTTCGCCCACGACCAGGTGGACTCGTTTGCCTACGATTTGCAAAACGCATTGGCGGTCGGGAGCTTCATCCAGGTAGAGAAAGCCCTTGGCGCGATAGATGGTGGTGGGCAGGTTGTTGACGGCCTGTTTGATGGCTTTGAAGGTAAACGGCCGTTGCTCCCGGTAATGCCAGGTGTGGAACAACAGCGTATGGTCGCCATGTTCATGGTCATGCTCGTGGTCATGGTGGTCTTCGTGGCCGTCATCCTCGTGGACACCGTGGACGTGGACATCGTGGGCGGAACGAGTAGGCGGCTGGAAAGGCAGCGACAGACCGAGACCAAGCAGCAGGTCTACCGGCGTCTGCCCAAAACTGGTTTCCAGAATGCGCGATTTGGGCGCAATCTGGCGGATGTACTGTCTGACGCGAGTCAGTTGGGTCGGCGTCACCAGGTCTACCTTGTTGACGATGACGATGTCGGCCGTGCCGATCTGGTCCATCGCCAACACCTGGTTTTCGCGGGGGATGCTGCCCACCTGTTCGGCGTCCACGATGGTGATGATCGCTTCCAGCAAAACGGCGTCGCGCAGGGGCGGCAGTAAAAAGGTGTGGGCGACCGCCAGGGGGTCGGAGACGCCGCTGGTTTCCACCACGATGTGGTCGGGCGGGTCGGGCCGCTGGCATATTTTCTCCGTCGCCAGGCGCAAATCGTCGCGGATGGTGCAGCAGATGCAGCCGTTGGCCAGATTGACGGTATCTTCGCCATCCACGCCGACCACCAACTGCGCGTCTATGTTGACCGCGCCAAAATCGTTGACAAGCACGGCAATGCGCAGGCCATGGTCACCGTGCAGGATGTGGTTGAGCAGCGTCGTCTTGCCCGCGCCCAAAAAGCCGGTGAGGATGGCGAGGGGGATACGGCCGTTGGTCATTTTGCTCTGTTTCATAAGCGTCGTTTCACAGGTTGGTGAACCAACCCTTTCATCTCCTTGTGATGGGATAACAGCAGGGACAACCGGCGGCATGGGCGGCTGGCTGTGTCTCGGAAGGGGAAACGGCCGTGCCGCGCCCCGTGTTGACCATGAACGAGGTAAGGCCACGCACGAGCAGGTCGCCGCAAAACGGGCAGGTCAGCGGATCATCGGCCTGGCTCATTTTGCGCCGCTCCTCAACTTCGATTTCACAATCAGGGCATTTGTAGACGTAAATGGGCATTGTCTTGGATGCTCGTGGTTCGTAATCCGTAATCCGTAATCCGTGTTCCGCAATTCGTAGATAACGGGTTATGGATTTAATTAATACAAAATATCACTATTATTGACAAAAAAAAGAGGCGGGCAGTTACGGCCGTTGCCTTAACGATAACAGTTTTCGCACAGCCCATGCAGTTCCAACAAATGGCTGAAAACATGGAAATTGAACTGGTCCGCCAACTGCTGCGCCAGGCCGTTCGCCAGACAATCCTCAAACTCAATCACGCCATGACAGCGCGTGCAGATGAGATGTTGGTGACTGCCATTCGCCATCAGGACATAGTGGGCGGCGCCTGTGCCCTGGTAGATGGGGCGAACGACGCCCATTTCACACAGCAAATCCAATGTGCGGTAAACCGTCATCCGGCCGACTTCCGGCGCGTTTTGGCGCACGTGCCGCACCAGACCATCGGCCGTGATGTGCCCCTCGCAGCCTACCAGGGCAGCAATAATTGCCTGGCGGGAAACCGTCAGACGATACCCATGCTGCGCCAAAACCGCCTGGATCTTCTCCACTTGCGCGTCCATAAGATGGGTAGAGGGTAGAGCGAGAGCGAGAGGAAGAACAAGAATATTCCTCTCGCTCTCGCTCTCGCTTATCTCAAACCGGCTACAATTGCGTCTATGTTGGCGCGGAACATGCTGATGTAGCTGTCGGCGCCGCTGCCGGTCGGGCCAAGTGCGCCGGTGTACAGCTTCAAGACCTGCACGTTGTCGCAGCCATCCAGTTCAGCGGCCACCGTTTGCGCCAGGGCATCGTTCAGGGTTGTTTCTGTGAAGATGGTACACACGTTGTGCTCTTGCATCGCGGCAATCAGGTCGGCCAGGTCGCTGGCTGAGGGTTCGGCCAGCGTGCTGGTGCTGGGAATGACCGTGCCCAACACGTTAAAGCCGTAGTCTCGAGCCAGGTAGCCGAAGGCGTCGTGGTTGGTGACCAGGAAACGTTTCTCCATCGGGATAACGGCCAATTGCGTCTCGGCATAGCTTTCCAATTCTGCCAGTGATTCCTGGTAGGCGGCGGCATTGGCGGCAAAGGTGGCGGCGTTGGCCGGGTCGAGCTCACTCAGGATCTGCACGGCGTTCTCTACCCAATGTTCGACGTTGTGAATGCTGAACCAGACGTGCGGATCAGCGCCGCTGTGGTGGTGTTCGGCTTCCTCTTCCGCATGTTCTTCGTCCGCATGGTCTTCTTCGGCAAAGGCCAGGGGGGCGATGTTGGCGGAGATGGGCACGACGGGGACGCTTTCACCGATGCTCTCCAGGTCGCCGACCAACCCTTCTTCCAGGTTCCAGCCGTTGATGAAGATGACGTGGGCGTCGGTAACGGCCGTTAAATCTCGTGCCGCCGGGGTGTAACTGTGGGGATCCTGGCCCGGTCCCATCAACACATTCAGGGCGATGGCGTCACCACCTACCTGCGCCAGCACATCGCCGATGATGCTGGTGGTGGCGACGACGCGCAGCGGTTCGCCATTCAGTTCGGCCGCCGCCAATTCCGGCAGGGTGAGCATGTCCGCTGAGGCGGCCTCTTCATGCTCATGTTCGTCGGCCGTTTCGGCCTCATGGTCATGGTCGGCGGCGGTCTCTTCTGTCTGCGCGTCCTCAGTCGTTGTTTCTGTAACAGCCGTTGCCGCCGATTCTGCGCCAGTCGCTGCCGGTTCTTCTGTGGCTGTGCCGGTGGAACAGCCCACGGCCGCCAGCGCCAATACAATAATCACAAGCAGTGTTGTGAACCGTTGTAGCAGGGTATTTGTCATTCTAATTATCCTCGCTCCTGTTTGATATTTAATATCATTGATACTTTATATCAAATATAGCTTCGGATTTTTAGAAGTCAAGAGGAACGGTCTGTCAGCTTTATGAACGGCCGTTCCGCCCCACCATCTACACGCGCAAATTGGGAGGCGGGAGGCGGTCACGCGCATTGCGCCTGAAGCCACCCTGCTTATCTTCTACGGCCGTCGCCGCCTCGGCAAATCCCACCAGCGATTCAGCGATCCTGCATACTGATCGCCGTGCCGCGTAAAAAGTGGACAGCCGGCCAGTAAGCGGCAAAGGCAGCGATCAGCGGCGCGGCGACCACTCCCACCAGCCCTGCCCGCGCAGCCGCCGGTAAACTAAGGCGGACGCTCTGCGCCAGATCCAAATCAACCAGCCCGTACAAATTGCCGCCGTTCACCAGAATAAAAATCACGACCAGCCCAAGTCCGGCCAACGCGCCCACTGCTCCGCCAACCAACCCCAACAAAACCGCCTCACCCACGACGACGGTTAAAACTTGCCGCCGCGTCGCGCCAACCGCGCGCAGCAGCCCCAACTCGGCGCGCCGCTCCACAACGCCGCTGACGGTGGCGTTGACCACACCCAGGGCGGCGGTCACAATCGCCAACAGCAGCATCCCGTTCAGCGCTCCCTGGAGCGTGGCTAACATGCTGTCTGTGTCGGCCAGGAATTTCTCCAGTTCAATCAGGCTGTAGGTGGGATAGTCGGCCAACAGCCGCTGGCTGTCGGCAATAACAGCGTCCACATCCGCGCCGGGGCGAGGCCGAGCCAGCAGGCCAAACGGCCGTTCCATATCCACGTCAAAATCGGCCGCCGCCCCCTGGCCGATAATGGAAGTGCCCATCATCATCCGGTTGGCGCCAATACCGGCCACCACGCAGCTTACCGGCCCCCGCGTCCCGGTAACAATCACCCGGTCGCCCACGCCCGCGCCCAGGGTGGCGGCGATGCGCGGTATAACCAACAGGGCGCACTCTTCGCGCAGCCAGGGATCGGCCGTCGCCCAATCCCCTTCGGCAAATTCAAACAGATCACCCGCTCGCAGTTCGGCGACGTCGGCCATGTAGGCGGGCATCCCTGGCAAAGTCGCCAGTTCCGGCACAACGACCTGGGGGAGACGCAGAATCGAAGCCCGGTCGCCGCTGACGGCCGTTATCCCATCCACAAATTCCGGCGACAACTTCATCGCCTGTAAATCCCAACCGCTCAAAACGCCAAAATCTACGGCCGCCCCCTCCCCCACCGGCGGCATGGCGACAATGACCCACGTCCGGCCAGCGGTGGCCATGGTCTGTTTCATCGCCACGTTGAGGGTAAAGCTGGTGATGCCGGTAACGGCCGTAATCGTCAACAAAGCCAGACTGAGGGTGAAGATGGTCAGGATGACGCGGCTCTGGGCGCGAATGAGATTGTCGGCCATCAGGCGGGGCAGCGCCCGGCGGCTCAAAGCCAAAACGGCCCGGCGTGTCCCGCGCAAAATCAGAGGCAGCGCTACCGCCCAGCCCAGCAGCCAACCCAGCGAAAAAAGAGCGGTCAACGCCCCGTCCCAGGGCGGGACAAGGTCGCGGGCAGCGGGCGGGTCCACAATCAGATAAAGTGGCGCCAACCCGGTCAAGGCCAGCCCTAAAGCGCCAGCGGCGAGCAAACGGCGGCGCGGCCAGGGCGGGGCTTCCGCGGCGGCAGCGCGTAAAGCAGCCAGGGGGGAAATGGCTAAGGCGCGGGCCGCCGGCAGAATCGTCGCCAGCAGCGTCACGCCCATTCCGGCGGACATCGCCAGCATTAAATTAACGGCCGTCATCGTCCCCGCCCCATGCGCGACTCCGGCGACGGCCGCCAGCAAGCTTACAATGAGCCAGCCCAACAACGGCCCCAGCGCCGCGCCCGCCACCGCGCCCAGGCCGCCGATCAAGATCGCTTCGGCCAGAACCAGACGGCCGATTTGCCCCCGCGTCATCCCCAACGCGCGCAGCGCCCCAATCTGCCTCCGCCGCCGCGTCACGCTCATGCCAAAGACGTTGAAAATGAGGAAGGCGGCCACCAGCAGAATAATCAGCCCGGTCAGGCTGAGGCTGACGTTGAGAAACTCGCTGACAAACGGGACGGTTCCCCCTTCGCTCATCTCCTCCCCGGCGCGGCGAATGGCCGCCCCGACAAAATCGGCGGCGACGACGACGGCCGTTCCCAGAGCCACGCTGACCATGCTAACCAGCGCCCGCAGCCTATCCTGCGCTAAATTACGCCGGGCAAGGAAGAAGATCAAGGAGGTGGGCATCTTTTGAAAGATCAAATGATCCGGCCGTCCTGAAGCTGGACCACCCGGTCGGCAAACTCAGCGGCGCGGGGATCGTGCGTAACCATGACGATGGTCTGTCCTTTCTCGTCGCAGGCGCGGCGCAGCAGGCGCAAAATGTCGCCGCCTGCCTGGCTGTCCAGGTTGCCCGTCGGCTCGTCGGCCAGGACAATGGCCGGGGCGGTAATGAGGGGGCGGGCGACGGCCAACCGCTGCTGCCCGCCAGAGAGTTGGTCGGGTTTATGGTCACGCCGGTCGGCCAGCCCCACCAGGGTCAATAGTTCGTCAATCCGCTCCTGGTAGGCATTGAGGGAACGGCCGTCAATCAGCAGCGGCAGGGCGACGTTTTCGGCGGCTGTGAGGGTGGGCAGCAGGTTAAAGAATTGGAAGATGAAGCCAATTTGCCGCCGCCGGACAACGGTAATTTCGTCGTCGGTGAGATGGGTCAGACGACGGCCGTCGAGGATGATCTCCCCGTCGCTGACCGTATCCAGCCCGCCAAGCAGGTGCAGCAGCGTAGATTTGCCCGAGCCGGACGGCCCCATGATGGCGACAAACTCCCCTTGGCGGACGGCGAAATCCACTGACCGCAGCGCGGCGACGGCTACCTCCCCCATTTGATACTGTTTACCGAGACCAATGGCTTGTAAAATGTTCATGGTGCGTAGTATGACAGAAAATGGGGGAGGTGACTATCGGCAAAAGTGCCTTTGTTAAGCCCACAATTCGGCGCAGTTGTGATCGCCGCAGGCAGTAAGCGCTTTTTGTGGCATGGGCAGCCAGCCGCCCACATCCAGCAGGCGGCTGGCTGTGGCGGGCGGCGCCACCTTTTTCACAATGCCCGCCCCATTAAATTGGCGGCGTCTGCATCATCGCCTGGCGGGCGCGGCTGAGTCCGGACGTGTTGGTGGTGAGGTCGTAGAAGCTAAACGGCCGTTCCTTGACAGCTTGCCTGACTCCGATTATGCTTCAACTGAAATTGAATTATTAGCCTGATGTTGATATGGAGCAAAAGAAATGCTGCCTGAAAACGAGATAGAGATTAACGAAATAACGGCCGTTCTTAAAGCCCTGGCCGAACCCAACCGGATGCGCATATTTGCCGAGCTGATGCAGGGCGATTCCTGCAACTGCGAATTGCAAGAGCGGCTAGGACTGGCCCCCAATTTGCTCTCGCACCATTTCCGCATTTTGGAGAATGCTGGTCTGGTACACTCACGGCGGGACAGGGTAGACGGCCGTTGGATTTACTACAGCGTAGACCGCCCTGCCGCCACCCGTTGGAGTACCTGGTTTGCTTATTTTCTCGACCCGGCGCGCATTCAGGAACACCCCGTCTGTGGCCCCGAAGGGCAGAACACAACACCCGATCAGGTAAGACTAACGGTGAGCTCCTGACCCGGTTTTCAAATCAACTCCCGCTGCGAAAGCCATCCTGAGATTGACCAATGCCACCGGAAAACGGGATACGGACTTCGGTTTACGGCCGTTAGCGCCTGGATGACGCTACTCCATCAACCCTTTGGCCAACGCAAAACGCACCAACGCCGCCCGGCTGCGCAGGCCCAGCTTTTCCATGCCTCGCGCCCGATACGTATCTACTGTTTTGGCGCTGACCGAAAGCTGATCAGCGATCTCTTTGCTGGTATGACCCAGGGCCACCAGTTGGAGTACCTCTTGCTCACGTTCGCTCAGCGTGGACCACTGGTCGGCTTCATCACTCCTTGCCGAATTGTCCCTCTCTGGAGTGATGTCTTCCAACAGCACCCTGGTCATGGAAGGATGCACATACATATCACCGCGCATGATAGCCTGGATGGCAGCAATCAACTCCATATCGGCCGCTTTTTTGAGGACGTAACCGACAGCGCCCCCCTTCAATGCCCGGCGCAGGTAGCCTTCGTCCTGGTGCATGGTCAGAATAAGGACGCGGGCGGCAGGTACGCGCTGGCGCAGCAGTGGCAGCGCCTCTAATCCACCCAGGCGTGGCATGGTCAGGTCAAGCAAAATCACGTCTGGCTGCGCTGCTTCCGCCAGTGTGAGTAACTCCGCGCCATCGGCGGCTTCACCAACGACGGTCATGTCGCTGCGGGCGTTGAGCAAGGCAGCCAACCCGGTTCGCAGGACAGCGTGGTCATCGGCCAGGAGAATGCGGATGGGTGTCGTCATAGGGGAACCTCGATGAAGATGCTGGTTCCCTGCCCTGGCTCAGATTCAATGGTGAGAGTTCCGTTGAGTAGCTCGGCCCGTTCGCGCATCCCGTAAAGCCCCAGGCGGCCGCTGCCGTTCACCGCCGCCGGGTCAAAACCCACACCGTCATCTTCGACAATGGCGCGAAGACGGCCGCCGCGCTGCTCTAATAAAACGCTGGCTGTTGTGGCCTGGGCATGGCGGGCAATGTTGGTCAGGCTTTCCTGGATGATGCGGTAGACGGCCGTTTCCACCCCTTGCGGCAGCCGCTCGGCCAACCCCATCACTTCCAGGTCCACTTCTAGCGGATAACGCGCCTGGTAATCGCGCACATAACGGCGCAGCGCCGCCGCCAGGCCTAGATCATCCAGCACGCTGGGGCGCAGTTCCAGCGCCAGGTTATGCACGTTGTCCAGCGTCTGCGCCAGCAGCGTCCGCACGCCATCAAGCTGCTCGCGGGTCTCCGGCAGCGGGCACTGCTGGTTAACCATCTGCAAATGGACCATCAACGATGTAAGCGATTGGCCCGTCTCATCGTGCAGCTCGCGGGCGATGCGGCGGCGCTCTTCTTCCTGAGCGGCGATCACTTTCTCTAGCAGTTGACTGCGCAGTTGGTCCCGTTCTGCCCGTTCTTGCTCAGCGCGGGATAAATCGGCGGTCATGGCGTTAAACGCTTCCGTCAATTCGCCAATCTCATCGCCTGCCCAGGGCTGGATGGTCTGCTGGAAGTCCCCCTGCCCCACGGCCTCGGCGGCCCGTTTCAGGGCCAGGATGGGGCGCGTTACCAGCCAGGTGAGCCAGGTGGCGGCGGCGATGCCCACAGCCGAAACCATCACTGTCGTCAGCAGCATTTGCCCAGTCAGGGCGTCCATCGTCATCCTCATGCTCTCTTCAGACAGCCCAATACGGGCAACACCCGCTTTGCCATCAAAAATGGGTACGGCCGTGTCCCACACAAGTCCCTCATCTGTCTCTAGCAGCGCCGTGCGATGATGGTCGGCGCTCTGAACCGGGTTTGCCGCCAGCAGATCAGATGGGAAGCCAGGGCCAAAGGTATGGGCCAGGATGGTCCCGTCGTTAGCGGCGACAAAAGCATAACGCACGTCGGGATTGTTTACCTGGGTTTCGATGAGCAGTTGATGCAAGGCAAACAGGTCATTGATCAGGATCATATCCGTGGCGCGGGCAGCCACATCGCGGGCGACAGAGATGCTCTGATCTTGCAGCCGCTGCTCCAGCGCCTGCCGCAGGACGCCGCGCACTTGTAAGGTGATGCCGACGCCTAACAGCAGGACCAGGGCCAACACGATGCCCATGATTTTGGTGCGCACGCTAAAGGAGCCGGCAAAACGCCAGAAGCGGGCGAAGACGACTGAATTTTGAATTGTGAATTGTAAATGGTGAATGACCATCGTTTCACAGATTGCGGTTAACGGTTAACGGCCGTTTCCAACTCCCGTACCGACTCATAAACAGCATCCTCAATCAACACAAAGCCATCCATCCCGGCCACCTGCAGGGCGGCGCGGCCAGCGGGCGTGTTACGCATATTTAGCAGCACCGATTGTATCTCGGCCACCAACTGCGGCCGCGCTGTGGGGCCAGTGACGACAGGCGGAATGCCAAAAGGGGGCGATTGGTGGATGACGCGGGTTTTTTCGGCCAGGTCCGGCTCGCGTTCAATGGCGAAGGCGTAGACCAGGCTGTCTACGGCCGCGCCATCGGCTACGTGGTTGGCGACAGCACGAATGGCATCGTCGTGGCTGTAGGTGTAGAAGGTGCGGCCGAAGAAACTCTCCGGTGTCTCGCCCATCTGCTGCACCAGAGCGATAGGGTAATTACGGCCGCTGGTGGAGATGGGATCGGTGAAGGCGAAGACCATACCGCGCAGGTCAGCCATGCTTGCGGCCGGGCTGTCCGTGGGCACAATCAGCAGCGAATGGTAGATGGTATCCCCCATCACCTGTGGCGCGGCCAATAGCTGCATGTCGAACTCCCGCTCGCCCACCACGTAGGCGCTGGTACAGACAAAAGCCACGTCTACGTCACCGCTTTCGATCAGGTCGTTGACCTCGCCATAAGTACGCCGCTGCACCAATTCGATGGGGCGGTCTAATTCGGCCTGGAGGTAATCGAGCAGGGGGCCATAGCTGTCTACCGTGCCTTTGGGGGAGACAATAGCCGCGACGGCAACACGCAGGGGGGTAACGGCCGTTGCCGATACCTTCGGCAGCGGCTCTAATTCCGACAGCTTAACCGACGCCGCAGCTTGCGGCGCGGCACAGCCCGCGAAAAGGAATAGGGCAAGGAGGAGAAAGTAGCGCATGAGAAGTGTGAAGTTTGAATTGCGCTTCATTCACAATTCACAACTCATAATTAACCATTCAACAGGTCATTGACCCAGGTGTAGGCGGCGATGGTGTTGGGCATACCCAATGTGGTGACGGCCAGGGTGACGACGTGTTTAATTTCGGCGGGGCTGATGCCGGCTTCCAGGGCGCGGCGGGTGTGGGCGTGGACGGCGCCTTCGTGCCCCAGACCAATGGCCAGGGCCAGTTTAACGAGCTGACGGGTTTTGTCGTCCAGGGGGCCATTGTCGTGGCTGGCGGCGGCCAGTTGTTCGTAGGCGGCGGCGATAGCCGGGAATTCGGTCATAAATTGGTTGTGGGCTTTCGGTTTGTCGGTCATAGTGGGCTTCCTTTTGTTCAGTTGGCGACATATTGCGCCCTTAACCTGGCCCACAACAGGAACAACTCCATTTCTCCATCATCATTCCCTCGCGTAATACCCAGGCGGGATGCACGGCGTCTGATGGCGTTGAGTTGTCGCCAATTTTCGGTGACGGAGTATGATTGGAGTTCCTGTTGTTCTATTTCAGCGACAGCAGCCCATCGCTGAGTATATGCTTTTGCTTCAGATGCGTCCATGCGCCAAGTATAGCATAAGATGGGAGGCGGTCGGCAGAGGGATGCCCGTTACCTGCCACCTTCCCGCTGCACCATCACCCCATCTACTGCAAACAGCAGCGCTTCCGGCGTGTAGTAAGCCGGGCCAGCACAGGCCGCGCAATACGGCCGTCCCTCCCGCACCACCTCCCGTTCATTGATGATCTCTTCGCCGCAGCCGGCGCAGTTCACCCGCACCCCGGCCCGGCTGATGATTTGACCGACCGGCGTACTCAGGCGCACGGGCTGGATGGTCAACAATTCGTCATCGGGCATGTGCTGGTAGCCGATGAGTTGGGCATAGTAATGCTTTTTCTCGTCGGGAGCATACTGGTAGGCTCGTTGTCGGATTTGGGGTTGAGGGGAGAGGCGCACGGCCGTTTCCGTTTTCACATCCACAAAGGTGGCCCCAATCTTGCCATAATCGGCCAGTCGCAAAGTGCGGTGGCCCATGGTGCAGCCCGTCGCTGCCGCTACGCCATCGGCAAAGCAGCCATCCGTCTCCACGATAATCAGCAGCCGCTTATCGCTGCGCGGCACGTCCAGTCCCAGGGAGGCCGTGCCTGCCAGCCCGATGCGCGCCCCCAACACCTGGCGCGGGCACAAATGCTGATGCTGCGCCGAGGAAACCCCCAGAATAGCTTGTAAGTCTGGCATCACTCAGTCTGTTCCCGAACCTCAGATTCGGCCGTTTGTAAACCTTGTTTGAAGGCGCGAATCCCTGCGCCTAATTCATGGCCTATCTTGCCGATGCGGCCTACGCCAAACAGCAGCACAACCACCACCAAAATAATGAGCAGTTCTGTCGTTCCCAATGGGCCTATCATGCCTTCACTCCTTTACGGCCGTGTTTCGTAAACCGTAATCGGATTACGGTTTACGGAACACGGTTCATGGCCTACGCCTTTATTACCTTCACTTTTGTATCATAAAACACGGCGCTGCCACCGGCCAGGTCTTGCAGCGTCACGTTGCCCAGGTGCGGGTCTACGCGCATGGCCGCGTTGGCGTGAATGCCCGTGCCGCGCCGCTCATCCCCGGCAATTTTTGTGCCGTTGATGCTGATTTCTCGCGCGCCGCTGGCCCAGTGGCCAAACCCCAGAGCAAAGGAGACCACACCCGGACGCATCCCCTGTGTCACCTTCAGCTTGCTCACCATCGGCTTCTGCGTGCCATCCTGCAAATCCCAGACACCATCAGGGTTGCTGGCAGAGACGATTTTTACCAGATCACCATCTTTCAGCCCCAGACTGGCAGCATCGCTGGCGTTCATCAACACCGGGTTCTCCGGCAGCACGGCAAGCAGCCAGTAGTTGCTCATCGTGCGCGCCTTGGTCATCGTAATCTCCTTGTGGGTGATGAGCGTCAGGTCGTAGCCCGCGTCCTCGATCTTTTCGCCCAGGGAGGAGAGGCCGGGCGGCAGGTAGACGGCATAGCCAGCGAATGGCTTCCCGGTCATGGTGTTGATGCTGGTGGCCGTCTTTTCCTGGTACAGGTTGAGCTGCTTGCCGTAGGCGTTGCTCACCAGCACGTTCATCGCGCCGGTGGTGGGGTCGCTTTTGTACGCTTTGGCGTGGGCCTGGTAACGTCCACCCCGGTTCATTACGTACACCACTTTGCGCCACAAGCTGTCATCGCCGCCCACTGCTTCTTTCCAGGTGGCCTCATCATAGACCGATTTGGGCAGATGGCGGCGCGCCTCGCGGAAGAGGCGCAGTTCTTCGTCGTCGGCTTCCGGCACGGTGTCGCTGGCGTCTTCTTTTTCGCCAAAGGCGATGTTGGCGACCTGCTTCAGGTAGAGGTGTTCCGGGCGGGTGAAGGGCACGCCTTCGCCCAACCCATCGGGGCCAAAACCGGGCAGGGCCAGCTTTTCGGCAATTGCCATCATCATCGCCTCGGCGCTCATGGGGAGTTCTTCGCCGAAGACGGTGACGGTGGGCCAGCCGGGGATGGAGATGGCCGGGTTGCGCACGTTCTCCACTTTCCAGGGCACGGAGGGATGCGTGCCGTGCAGTTCCCACCGCTCCAGGTAGGAGAGATCGGGGAAGATGTAGTCGGCGTAGGTGGAGGTTTCGCCCACCAGAATGTCGCTGGTGATGATGAGCGGGATTTTGTTTGGGTCGGCCAGGGTTTCGATGACTTTGTGGGCGGCGGGCAGCGCGTAGTTGATGGCGCTCATGTAGAACATGGCGATCTTCACCTGGTAGGGGTACATGCTGTCCATGGAAGCCACATCTTCCTGGTAGAGATCGGTCGCCAGGGGGAACCACGGCCGTTGCGCCGGATATTCCCCAAACAAGGTAGACTTTTCATACGTGGTCGTCGTGCGCAGGAGGTCTATGCCAAACTTGCTGTTCTTGCCGTTGATCATCTTGCCCAGATCAAACGGCCCTTTGGCCTTCGCGCCGGTGTAATCGTAGGTTGTGCCTTTGATCATACCGCCAACGTGGTCCACATTGCCGATGAGGCAGTTGAGCGTGTACCAGGCCATGACGTTGTAGAAGCCGTTGGTGTGCTGGCTGACGCCGCGATGCAGGTCGGCGCAGGCGCGGGTGCCGTGGCTGGTGAATTCGCGGGCCAGAATCACTACATCTTGCTCGCTGATGCCAGCAATCTCAGCCCATTCAGCGATGGTGCGCGAGGTGGCTTCTTCGTAGATGATTTGCAGGCCGCTCTTGACGGCGACGCCGTTGAGGGTGGCATCTACAAAGGGATCGCCATAGGCGGGCGCTTCCGTGCTGTTGGGGTCGAAGAGGACCGGCTCGCCATCGGCCAGGACGACGAAGGGGTCGAAGGTGTAATCCACGCCATCGGGGTCGGTGTAGATGGTGACTTCTTTGCCCTCATCGTTGGTTTCGGTGCGGGTGGCGGTCAGTTCCAGGTCGGCGCCGCGCAAGAATTTGCCGGGCTGCCCGTCTTTGATTTTCACCAGCCAGGGGCCGGTGGTCCAGGTGGCTTCGCCGTTGGCATTGGCAGCGGCTTTGTTGGCGTTGCTGATGAAGGGGAGGTTGTAACGGCCGTTATCCACCACCCACCGGATCATCGCCAACGCCAGCGCCGCATCCTCACCCGGCTTAATCGGAACCCACCGCCACGCTTTGGAGGCGGCCTTGCTAAAGCGCGGGTTTACCACCGCATACCGCTTACCCTGAATTAACCCTTCGGTCATTTTGGGCACACGCTGCGGCGGGCCATAGTTGGCCTCGAACATGTTCGCGCCGACGTAGATAACAAAGTCGCTGTTGGCTGTATCAGTTTGCCAGTAAAACTTGGAGCCGCCGCTGAATTTGCTGCCGTCCCACTGCTCGCTCATCGCCTTGCCGGTGAAGTAGAGCGACCCCTGGCAGACGGTGGTATGGCCGTTGGCGTTGATCGAGCCGAAGCTGTCACCGACGAAGCGCTTGAAAAGGTCGCCACGGCCGTTCTTCAGCCGCCCCCAAATAAAGGCGAACTGATTATTCTTGGGTCCCAAATCGGGATGGTCGGGGTCTATCATCGCATCCAGGTTGTCGGCAAAAGTTGTCTTAAACTCGGTCACCAGGTCTTGTTTTTTGGCAGCGTCTTTCTCGCCCCAAATCTTGGCCACCGCGTCGGCCATCTGCTTGGCGACAGCCGAATCGCTGAGGGCGTAAAGGTCTTTGAAGCCGTCCACATGCCCTTCACCAAACAGGTCGCCGCCATTGACCACTTCCTCAATCGCTTTGTCAAAAGCGATGGTCTCCCACTGCCCTTCGCCGCGTTTTGTGCCCGGTTTGCGCTTGAGGACGCTGACAATGCGGTAGGGGTCGTAGGCTGATTGCAAGCCCGACTGCCCTTTGGGGCACAGTCCCCCTTCCACGCCGCCCATTTCGCTGACGGGCGTTTCGTAG
Source organism: Candidatus Leptovillus gracilis (assembly GCA_016716065.1). Classification (NCBI taxonomy): domain Bacteria; kingdom Bacillati; phylum Chloroflexota; class Ardenticatenia; order Promineifilales (SeqCode); family Promineifilaceae (SeqCode); genus Candidatus Leptovillus; species Candidatus Leptovillus gracilis. Next base: position 16,150 of record JADJXA010000012.1, read on the forward strand.
GGCAGATGAGGCCACAGCGTCCACGGGCTGTACGGGTTGCCGTCAATTTTGGCGGCCACGCCATCCAGCAGCTTCACCTTAATGCCGCAGCCGGTGTTGCATTGCAGGCAGACGGTGTAAATCTGGTTGGCCGGATCGTGCAGGGCGATGGTATCCGCCCCTTCGGTCTGGGCCAGCAGCCGGGCGAAACCGCCCATACCACCGAGAATGGCCGCCGCGCCGCCGGTAGCCGCCGACATTTTTAGAAAATCGCGCCGCGACAGACCGCAGGCGTTGGGTTGTTCGGGTTGTTGCTTGTTTCCGTTTTGTTTCATCATAGCACCTTATTGAAATTATGAATTATGAAGGATGAATTATGAAGCAAGAGGATTCTGCTCAATTCATCATTCATAATTCCTACTTCATCCTTTCCATAACGGGCAGCCAGCGCAGGCCGAGGCCATAGAGGACGCCGCCGAGGCCCAAGACGAAAAGGATGGTCAACCATTCCATCACGTTGGGCACGTAGTTGAAGTTGAGTTTGGTGTGGTGGAAGGCGGTTGCCAATCCTTCCAGTTCCGGCGTTGCCAGTACGGGGATCACCACGTTGAGCGTGACGGCGACGAAGGTGATGACAGAAAGGAAGGCGCCGACGCCAGCCCATTTGGGTTGATGACCGCGAATGAAGAGGAGCAAGATGGGAATGAAGACGCCTAACAGCACGTGGATGATCCAGAAGCTCCACCAGAAGGGGCCGGTGAGGATGAGCTGCATGGCGGCCGTGCGCGATGGGCTGCCGCCATAGAGGGTAGTGAAGCCGATGACGCTGGCGGCAAAAATGCCGGCTAACAAAAACCAGGCGGTGATGCGGCTGAGGCGGGTAACAACCTCCACATAGTCGGTGGATTCTTTGTCCGGCCAGAAGAGGACGGTGAGCAGCAGCAGCAGCCCGCTGCCAGCGGCCAGAGCAGAGACGAGGAACATGAGAGGCAGGGAGGAGGTATTCCACAACGGCCGTGCCGCCACCACGCCAAAAACCGACCCGCTGACGATAATCAAACCCATCCCTATGGGCAGGCTCAGGTAAGCCAGCAGTTTCAGAACTGTCGCTTTGCGGGTCTCTTCCACTTTTAGCAGATCTAGCACCAGCGCCAATTCAGCCACCAATACCAACATATAGAGGATGTGCAGCCACACCATCCAGGTGATCATAGAGCTAAAAGTGGGAAAAATCAGCACGTGCCAAAAACGCATCGCCTGACCCAGGTCCAGAAGAACAATGAGCAAGGCCATCAACAACACCACAAAGCCGGTGAAGAGGACCAACGGCTTGAGCCGCGCCACACGTTTAAACTGCACCAGGTACACCAACGTTGTAAAGACGAGCAGGCTGCCCACTTCCAACCACACCAGATAATCGTAAAAGCCCACCCAAAGACCCCAGGGGACATAGCTGCCCAGGGCAGTGGGGGCCAGTCCCTGGGTTATCCGTTGGTAGAGGCCAACGGAGCCAATAAGAAGCAAAACAGCGCCAACCACCCAAAATATATCGGTGTTGCGCCAGGTAAATTGGATACGGCGTTTTTTGGACTGCGTGTCAAATGTTGTCTCTGCCATGATTCGCCTCCTTAAGTTAGGTAATAGACTCGTGGCTCAGTGCCTAATTCTTCTTTCAAACGCATGACGTTGGGGCTGGCAACCAACCCTGTCACCAAAGCGAAGGGGTCGTTGGCGTCACCGAAGTAGGTGGCGCGGCCGATGCAGGTGGTGACGCAAGCAGGCAAAATACCTTCTTTGATGCGGTGCTGGCAGAAATGGCATTTGCGGGCATTGCCGATAGGGGAACTGCGTTTGCCTTCGGGACGGTCATAACCCCGTCCATACTCAAAATTGCTGATCCGCTCGTAATCGTCGGCTGTTGTTTGGCCGAGAATAAGCCCTTCGGCGATGGGAAGACCCTCGTTATAGGTGAAGCCAAAGTCGGCGGTACGGGCGGAGTAGGGGCAGGCGGTGATGCAGTAGCGGCAGCCGATGCAGCGCTCGTAGTTCATCTCCACAATGCCTTCTTCGTTGGTGAAGGTGGCCCCCACCGGGCACACGGGCACGCAGGGCGGGTTTTCGCACTGCATACAGGGGCGCGGCACAAAGCGGCGGCCAACGTTGGGATACGTCCCCCACTCTTCTTCGAGGACGGGGCGATAGACAACGCCGGGTGGCAGCTTGTTTTCAGCCACGCAGGCGATGGTGCAGGCGTGGCAGCCGACGCATTTACGCAAATCTATGACCATCACCCAGCGGCGCTCGGCCGGCTGCTTTTGTAGGGCGCGGGCCAGGTCGGCGTTCATGCGGGTGATGACATCGGCGTTGGTGTCTATTTCGGGGACGGCGCCGGTTTGCTGGGCGATGGTGAAGACGGCAACGGCCGTCTTGTCTTCCAGCATTTTCCCGGCGGGGGTGGCTGCGATGGCGGCCAGGCCCGCTGTACCAAACAGGGTGCGCAGAAAATCGCGCCGGGTGCTGTCGGGTGCGGCCGTCGTCCCGGTTGTGGTGGTTTTCTCTTCAACTAGGGACATAAGGAGACCTCCTTGTTGGTCTTGGGGTTCAGGGTGGGAACGGAAGGAAACGGCCGTTCCAGCCAGTATAGACATGGAGAGAGTGTAACTGAAGAAGGAGGTCTGGCAGTAGCGGGAAAATCTTGACAGTCACCTGGCTGGTTGACAGGTTTTTCCTGACAAGGGATTATTTTTTATCCCTCCATCGGCACAACGAGGAGGGGCAGTTTGGCCCTGGCAACAATGCCGCCCGTCAGATCAGACCAGACAAGCTGCTGCGACGCCAGTGGGGCCGGCGCGCCAATTACCACCAGGTCGTAATCCCCCTGCTCCGCCTCGCGCAAGATCGCATCAACCACCATCCCCTCGCCAATTTTCACATCGCTGATTACACCCAGCGCCTCCAGCGACGCCTGCGCCTGTGCCAGATGACGCTCAGCGCGTTCTCGCTTCTTCGGCGCGGACCCGGTCGGTGGCACATGAAAGGCAGTCACTCGTGCGCCGGTGCGTCTGGCAATCCGCCCGCCCAGCCGTACATCGCTTTTACCCGGCTCACCGCCGGCCGTGCAAATGAGGACACGTTTCACCTGATTACGCGCGGCCGGGGCCAACAAGACAGATACACCAAAACGGAGAAGCAGTTGTTGCAGTCGGTGGTTGTCCGCCGCCAGTTCCGGGTCGGCGCCTTCCGTCGGCTGACCCAAAACAACGACCTCATAACTGCCTGCCTGGGCTTCCCGCAAAATCTCCTCAATGCCGCCCTGACGCACACGAGTCTCCAGGTGGGGCAGTTGGGGCAGCCACGAAGATACTGCTTTTTCCAGTCGGCTCTGTGTTTCGGCCACCTGGTCACCAGCCGAGGCCAGGGCCAACAGCGTTACCGGCCCCCCGGCGGCCTGACCGAGGCGGCAGCCGAAAGAGGCAGCCACCGCCCCGGCCGCCGAGTCATCGGCGTAAATGAGCAGTTTTAATCCAGCCGGATCTAACACATGAAAGTAACGCAGCCCTAACCAAACGGACCGGCCAGGTTGAAAATCAGCCTCGGAGCTGGCGTCACTGGGACGGGCGGCCTCGATGGGCGTGGTGCGTTGGCCGTAGGCTGGGGATGGGGATAACGGCCGTGCCCCGCGCAAATTGTCCACCGCCAACGTCAACCGCTGTAAAGCGCCGGTAAAAAACATCTCCCGAATCTCTCCCTGGCCCAAACTATGGACGCCCTGGTCCAGGGTGTATGGCTCTGTTTGCAGCAGCACCGTCTCCGGCCGGAACAAAATGCGCACCGGCGCGCCTTCGTCGTGGGGCGGCGCGTCTGGCGGCATGGGCAGAGTGATCTGGCCCAGGCGGATGCTGCCGCCCGCCTTGCGCCCGACAATGACGTTGCCGCCGCCGATAAAGGTGGCGGCCAGCTCTGTGCGCGGCCGATGGTAGAGCGCCTCCGGCTGACCAACTTCAACCAGTCGGCCGCGATGGACCACGCCAATACGGTCGGCCAGTTCAAACGCCTCTTCCTGATCGTGGGTGACTAAAATGGTCGTCACGCCCAGTTGCCGTTGGATTTCGCGCAGACTTTTACGCAGTTGTGCCCGAATCTTCACATCCAGCGCGCCAAAAGGTTCATCGAGCAGCAGCACGGCCGGTTCGTAAGCCAGGGCGCGGGCCAGGGCCACCCGCTGCTGCTGCCCGCCGGAGAGTTGGTCGGCATAGCGGCCGCCCAACCCGGCCAGGCCGACCAGTTCCAGTAGTTCGGCGCTGCGCTGCTGCCGTTTTTCCGACGGAACGCGACGAATTTGCAGGCCAAACTCCACGTTTTGGGCCACCGTCATGTGGCGGAAGATGGAGTAGTTTTGGAAGACGAAGCCGGTTCCGCGTTCCTGAGGAGGCAGGTAGGTGACATCACGGCCGTTTAGCTCGATACGGCCGTTCTCCGGTTCCACCAGCCCGGCAATCATACGCAGAATCGTGCTTTTGCCGCTGCCGCTGCCCCCCAGCAAAACAAACAACTCGCCGTCGTGCACCTCCAGCGAGACATCGTTAACCACCACGTTGCTATCGTAGCGTTTGGTGAGATTAGTCAGGATAATAGACATGATATTTATACCGTTTTGCCGCGCGGCCGCTGCGTGAAGCGAATAAGGATGAAGAACAGCACAAACGAGAGTGTCGCCAGGACGGCGGCCACGGCATTGGCCGACTCTATATTGCCCGCCTCGAATTGGGCGAAGATGTAGAGCGGCGCAGTCTGGGTGCGCAGGCGCAAGTTGCCGCTGACGATGACCGTCGCGCCAAACTCGCCCAGCGAATGGGCGAAGGTGAGCAAGCTGCCGGAGAACAGCCCGCCCTTCAGCGCCGGCAGAATGACGTAGCGAAAGGTCTGCCAGCGGTTGGCCCCGATGGTGTAAGCTGCTTCCTCGTAGGTTACTTCCAATTCATCCAGCACCGGCTTAACGGAGCCAAGCATATAGGGGAAGGTGACGAAAAGATGGGCCAACAGCACCCCCGCCGGGGCGAACATCGGCTGGATGCCGAGAGGGTCCAGGAATTGGCCGAGCAGACCAATTGGCCCCCAGAGCAAGAGCAGCGATGTGCCAACGACGACGGTGGGAATGGCGACGGGTAAGTTGACGACGACGGTTAACGCTTCCCGACCACGAAACTCATATTTGGATAGGACGTAGGCGGCGAATGTGCCGATGATGCCGTTGATAACGGCCGTAGCAAACGCAATCAATATCGAAAAACGCAAAGCAAACTGGGCGTCTGGCGCGCTGATGATGCGGACGAAGTTGCCCAGCCCGCCGCGGATGGCAAAGACATAAATAGCCGACAAAGGCATCAGGATCAGCGGCAGCAGCACCGCCAGCAGCAGCCCAACAGGGACCAGATTGATGAAACGTTTTGAACGTCTGGCGGTTGTCATCGTCGTCATAAATAACCTCCAAAGAAAGTGACACGGAGCTTCCGTAACTGCTTACCACAGAGACACAGAGGGCACAGAGATTAAACCTGTAAAAACTCCATGTTTCTCCGCGCCCTCCGCGTAAACCAATCATCGCCCAAGCTCCGGCAGGACTTGGGCGCGCCAGATGGCGTCTACGATCTCCCGTTTGGCGGCCTGCCAACCGCCCAGGTCGGTGACAGTGAAGGGGTCGGCGATGACGCCGAAGTCGGGATTGGCCGCGTTCAGGGAATCGTCTATGCTGCGGAAGCCGTATTCGACAAAGATTTGCTGCGCCGTGTCGCTCCAGAGGAAGGCGACAAAGGCGTTTATCAGGTCGCGTTGTTCGGGAGTGATGTTGCGGTCTAACACGACGACGGTGTGTTCGCTGAGGATGGTGCTTTGTGGGTAGACCGGCTCGGCGGCCAGCCGGCCGCGCGCCCGGTCGCGCACAATTTCCTGCTCGTAGGTGATCAAGGCGTCGCCGAAGCCGCTCTCGAACTGGGTGCGGGTGGCGCGGGCGGAGGCGGCCTGGGCCACCACATTGCGCCAGATGCCCAGGAGTTGGTTGTAAGCGGCCGTTTCGCCACCGCCCAGGTGGATAACAGAGCCATACTCGGCCAAAATCGCCCACAGCGCCCCACCCGAGGTTAATGGATCAGGATGAACAACGCCAATACCGGGGCGAGTCAGGTCGCTAAAATCGGCGATCTCTTTGGGGTTGTCCGGCCGGACGAGGATGATGAAGGGCGTGCGGTTGACTACGCCTTCATGGGGCAAACCCTTCCAGGTGGGGCCGGCTAGGACGCCGCTATCCACCAGCCGCTGGGCGTCTAATTCCAGGGATAGGATAGCGACTTCGGCCGGTACACCCATGATCATCTGGTTGGTGACAGTGCCAGAACTTGAAAAAGCAGAAATGAATTCCACCTTTTCGCCCGTTTGCGCCTGCCACTCCTCAGCGAAGGCGGGAAAGACGCCTTCGTTCATCACCTCGCCCAGGATGCTGAAGCCGTAGAGAACGATGGTGCGGGTGGGCGCGGCGCCGATGCCGGGCAGCCAGGGCCAGAGGGCGTACAGGGCCAGGGCAAGTAAAAAGCCAGTCAAGAATAAACGCCGGGCAAGCGCCCGCCAATTTACTTTACGGTACATAGTCTGTTTTAACAAATGACTCCTCCTGCAATATCATCGGAAGTGCTGTGTTGCTCTCAGCCCGAGGATATGCCCCCAACGGTGCAAGCTCTGACAAAGCAGACTCTTTAACGGGGGGAGCATAGCCATCGGTTGTGATAATTCCTGTGACAAACTTGTGATAAAGTTGTGACAAGAAATAACCGTCTGGCTTACGCCTGACGCAAATTTGTTGAAATTTAAAGGGCAAGCGGGTGTTATTTTCCAGAGCAATCTCGTCCTAAAGGCAGCATTCTGGCGCGTCCTGCGAGGCGGAGAAGGACTTGACTTACAAAATGACAAGATTGTGACAAAGCGGTTCTTACCAGTCTGGCAGATATTGGATGCGGATAATGACCCCCAGAAAAACCCCCGGCAGCAGGAAAATACAACGGAATCGTTACCCGATTTCGCGGGCCAGATAAGCCTGCGTCAAGGCCTCTTTTGGCTCCGCAAAGAAGCGTTTCGCCGGGCCATGCTCCACCAATTCGCCCAACCACATGAAGACAACGTGATCAGCCAGCCGCCGCGCCTGGTCAATGTCATGGGTGACCATTACCAGGGTGTACTGCTCTCTAAAACTGGACAGCAGCTCTTCAATCCCCCGCGCCGAAATGGGGTCCAGCGAAGCGGTAGATTCGTCGCAAAGCAGCACGTCTGGCTGCACAGCCAGGGCGCGGGCCAGGCAGAGCCGCTGCTGCTGCCCGACGGACAATCCCGCGGCTGGAGCCTTCAACCGCCCGGATACCTCCTCCCACAAACCAACGGCTTTCAAGCGTGATTCGACAATCTCGTCAATAGATTGGCCGTTGGACAGGCCATGAATACGTGGTCCGTAGGCCACGTTGTCGTAAATAGACATCGGCAGAGGGAAGGGTTTTTGCGCCAGCAGGCCGATACGCGTGCGCACGGCCGTCACGTCTACGTCTGGGCTGTAAATGTCCACGTTGTCGTAAAAGACCTGTCCGTTCACTTTAACGTCTTCGTTCAGGTCGAGCAGCCGGTTCAGGCTTTTAAGCAGGGTAGACTTACCACAGCCGGAGGGTCCGATAACGGCCGTTATTTGCCGCTGGGGAATGTTCAGCGAAACGTTCTTCAGCGCCTGGTTTTTACCGTACCAGACGTTTAAATCTTTGATGGTTAAAGCGTACATAAATTCTCCAGAAATGACGCGCAACCTGGCAAATCGGCAGCTTGGGCAAGTCGCCGATTTGCCAGACAGTTTTACCGGATCACGTTGCGGCCGAGCCGGGTCATGGATAGGTGCGCCAGTAGGCTGATGAATAAGATGATGGCCGTCAACACCAGGGCCGAGGCGTGCGCCCGCGCCTGGACTTCGGGGAAGGGCGTGCCAAGCTGAAAAAAGACGGCTAGTGGCAGCGATGCCACCGGCCGCAGCAGCGAATCGGGCAGGCTGTCGGTATAACCGGCGGTGAACAGCACCGAGGCGGCGTCGCCAATCGCCCGACTAAAAGCCAGGAGAACGGCCGTGAACAAGCCCGGCAGCGATTGCCGCAATAAAACCCACAACAACTCCAGGCGGGTTGTGCCCATCGCCAGCGTCGCCTCCGTCAACTCTTTAGGCGACAGCGACAGCACCTCGTCAAAGGTGCGCGCCAGGATCGGCAAAACCACCAGCGCCAACACAATAATGCCCGCCAGCAGCGACGCCCGCAGCCCCATTAAGATCATCAGGGCGAAGCCAAACGCGCCATAAACGATGCTGGGGATGCCCCACAGCACGTCCAGCACCAGCCGGACGACGTGGCGCAGCCGCGAGTTGCGGGCGTAAGTGTGCAGATACATAACGGCCGGGATGGCGATGCCCAAGGCCAACAGAGTCGCCCCGGCCGCCAGATAAAGCGAGCCAACGATAGCATTCAATATGCCGCCGCCGCCGCCCAGGTAGAAAGCGGCTCCCGGCGGCTGTGAAATCATCTCCCAGCTTAACGCCTGCAAACCGCGACTGGTAATGATAACCAGGATCAGGCCCAATACCAGAGCCGCTGAAGTCAACGCCAGGCGCATTAGCCAAACAAAAATAAACTCTTCTATTTTTCGGCGTCGTTTGATACTCATCACTCTTATCTCCTTCACAGCAGCACGATTTGGCGAATCGCCTTACCGGGATACCCGCATGATGGTCAGCCGGGCGACCACGTTAAAGAATAAAATAACCACCAGCAGCAGCAAAGCCGCCCCCATCAAAGCAGAGTCATACATGGGGATAGACATCATCTCACTGTAATTGTTGGCGATGAGGGCGGGCAGCGGGTAAGCCGTGTCGAACAGTGAAGCAGGGATGTTAGGGTTGTTGCCCACCACCATCATCACCGCCAGCGTCTCGCCGAACGCGCGGGAAAAACCGAGGACAACGGCCGCCAACACCCCCGGCAGACTGGCCTTAAAAACCACCACTTTGGTCGCTTCCCAACGGGTGGCCCCCAATGCTTGCAGCGATTCGCGCATTTCGCGGGGTACGTTGCGCAGCACCTCATCCGTCACCGCCACGATGATGGGGAAAATCATCACCCCCAACACAAAACCGCCGGCCAACAACCCGTAGCCGCTGGGATTGGTGCGGGCAAAAAAAGGGAACGTGCCGCCCAAAACCCGGTCAGACCAGGGACCAGCATGATCGCGAATTAGCGGCACAATAAACAGAATGCCCCACAAACCATACACCACCGAAGGAATACCTACAAGGAGGTCTAGCAGTGGCTTGAGCCGGCTGCGCGATCGTCTGGAGGTGTATTCTGCCAGGTAGATACCGCTTAACAGGGCCGGAATCACGGCAATAAACCCGGCAATCAGGGTGACGGTTAAGCTGCCGACGATAAACGGGGCGAAACCAAACTCACCGCGTGTCGGCCGCCAGGTTGTGGAGGTCAACAGTTCACGCAAGGGGTAGGTGGACATGATCGGCCAGGAACGGACCAGCAGCAGCATACCCATGATCAGGATAAGCGCCAGAATCGCAGTGATAACAATGCTCATCAAGCCGCCGCTGAGCAGATCCTTCAATCGTCGCCAGGGATTTAGCTTAAATGGATTCACCTTGATGATTTTATCGCTTCTGATAGTTTCTTTCGTAATTACTTCCATAATGACAAGTCCTTACAACGCAAAAGTCTGGTATATACCAGACATAACAATGGAAAAGTAGAAGTTCAATGTTCGATGGAGCTTGAACTCCTACTTTTCAGATGGAGATTAGCTCGGACTAGGGCAGCAGCGATAACGCTTCAGTAAGACGGGCTTCATTCAGGCGAACGTAGCCAGCGTCAGGCACGAAGGCTTGCCCTTCATTTAATATCCAACGGTAAAAATCAACGATGGTCGGACTCGGTTCCCCTTTGGTGACCAGATAGAGAACACGGGCCGGGGGAAATGGATAGATTTCGACAGCAATTGCGGCGGTCAGTTGGTCGCGTGTGTCGTAGAATTTCTCGTCGTCGGACAAACGGCCGTCACCATTCAAATCAATGGGGATGATCTCCAGTCCGGCAATGGGCAATTCTGTTGTCTGATCATAGGCGAAGCCGATGTTGTTGTAGCCAACACCCAGCGGATCCTGACGCACCGCTTCTGCCAGACCGGGATCGGCGTTTACGGCCGTTCCCAGCACATCCTCCTGCGCGTCGCCGCCCAGGAACAAAGACCACATCTCGCCCGCGCCGCTGGCGTCGGAACGAGTGTAGACGTTGATGGGCGTGTCGTCGTCAATACCCAAAGCCTGCCCCCAGGTGGTAATATCGCCGGTGATCCAGATGCCGGTAGCCGTTTCCCGGCTAATTCCCTGGGTCTGAATCTGTTCCAGGTAGGGGTTGTTAGCGTTCAATGTGCCGATCACAGCGTCAATGGTCACCGGTACGCCATATGCCTCTTGCTCTAATTCAATTGGCCGCAATTCCCGCGAGACCATCGCAATATCTACCGCGCCGGCCAGCACGTCGGTCATGCCTTTGCCGGCGCCGCCGGCCTGGATGTCGAAGCGGACGTTGGGGTTGACCTTCTGATATTCCTCGGCCCAAACCGTGACCATCGGGAAGAGGGCAAACGCGCCGGAAATCGCCAATGTCTCTTGCTGTGGCGGCTGGTCGGCAGCGCTGCTGTCTGAATCAGCCGGGCCACTACCACCGCAAGCAACCAATAAAAGCAGGGTCAGACTCAGTAAAACAATGCGTAACATCTTGGGTTGAAAAGGCATTCTATTCAATTTTCTCCTTGAAAGTAGAAAGTTCATTGGCTGACGCCCGATTCAGCATTGGCAGGCAAAATGGCCGGTCGGCGGTGGGCCGCAACGGCCGTGCCAACCCACCCGCCCATATGCCCACAAAACGGCCAGCAGACAGTCTGCCGCGTGGACACAAACGGCCGTCACAGCGTAAACGACAAATAAGCAGACAAATACTGCACATACCCTTACAGTAAGGGCAGCGCATGACAAGCGTTGTGATGCAGTTGTGATAAGGTTGTGACAAAAAGCAGGGAGAGAAGTCAGCGAGTCTGTCGAAGGGATGGCAACGATTCCTACGACCCCTTGATCATTACAGATGTCGGTGGATTATTGATTGACCACGCCGTAACCTAACCCGGCGATGGTCTCAATGTAAACCGGTTTGGCCGGGTCTGGCTCGACTTTGGCGCGCAGGCGGCGCACCAGTTGACGCAGGGCGTCCCGGTCACCGCCTTCGGCGCCCCAGACGTGGATGATGATGTCTTCGGCCGTCAGGATATGGTTGGCGTTGAGCATCAGGTAATCGAGCAGGCGATTCTCCAATGGGGTGAGGGGGATGGCCTCCCCATCGGCCAGCCGTGCCTCGCGCCGGGCAGTATCCAGCGACAAATCGCCCACCTGCCGAATGGCCGAGGCGGACTGCATCCCGGCGCGGCGCAAGACGGCCTGCACGCGGGCCACCAATTGGCGTGGGCTAAACGGCTTCAGGATGTAATCGTCCGCCCCCAGGCTGAGGCCGCGCACAATATCATCCTCTTCTTCGCGCACGGTGAGCAGCAAGATGGGGGTGTTGGCCTGGGCGCGAATGGTGCGGCAGACGGCAAAGCCATCCAATTTAGGCAGGTTTACGTCGAGAATGAGCAGGTCTGGATGTTCCTGCTCCCAACGGCGTAAAGCGGCCTGGCCATCATGAGCCTGAATCACTTGAAAGCCTTCGCGCCGCAAGGCGAAGGCCACCAAATCGGCCAGAACACGATCGTCGTCAACAACAAGCGCTTTCATAATTGCACGGTATTGTATGGCATAACAAGGTGGCCCACCAATAGCAAAGGTTGCACCGAACCTGCTGATTCTTGACCACACTGAGGTGTATTCGTGAACACGTGATGATGGCTGTGCCAGATTCGGTGAAGGCAGTGGTAACGGCCGTTCCCCGTACGACCGCCCCCCCCAGCCAGCGCTCCCATTGCACCCGGACCATCCGCCCAGGCGCAGCAGACACCGGCGCCAACCAGCGCTAAAGCGCCGGTCTATAAAACAACGCCGGGTAAACCCGGCTTTTGCCCCTTTGCCATAACTACTAAGGCTATCGAGGGCTGAGCTTGTCGAAGCCCATTGGCGGGCCCCTGTTGCCTGCGACAAGTTCAGGCAACAGGGTTAGTAGACGAAAATCCGCCCTATCCGTTCAATCCGTGTGCCTATCTTGAGTTCTCCAACAGCTGCTAGGCAGGCTTATTGAGCGGGATGGTAAACCAGAAGCGCGCCCCGCCGCCAGGGGAGTCGGCTATACCGACTTCCCCCTGGTGCGCCTGGACGACGGCTTTGACCACTGCCAGTCCCAGGCCAATGCCAAATCGGGTTTTATCGTCTTCCAGAGGGCGGCGCATAAACCAGCGGAAGAGGTCATCACGGGCTTCGGGCGGGATGCCCGGACCCTGGTCGGCGACGGCGAAATAGAGGTGGTCGGGATGGGCAACGGCCGTTACCCTCACCACGCCGCCACCCGGCCCATACTTGCTGGCATTGGCGATGAGATTGACCAACACCTGCCCAATGCGCCGGGGATCAGCCAGGACAATGGGCAGGCTGTCTGGGATGTCCAGCTGAAGCTGCTGCTCATATTTGGTTAGAAGTGGGGCCATCGTCTGCCCCACTTCCAGGGCAACCCGGCGCAGATCGCACGGCCGGGTAAAGACGCGGAAACGGCCGGTCTCGATGCTGGCGCTTTCCAGCAAATTGTCTACCAATGTTTGCAGGCCGAGGATGCCCAGATGCAGCGCGTTCAGCAGTTCACCAAACTCCTGGGCGCTCAGGTCGGGCGACTGATCCATGAGCAGTTCGATAGAGGCGGCCAGAGCGGAGAGCGGCGTGCGGAATTCATGGGCCACGTTGGCCAAGAAATGGGCCAGCAGCCGGTTAATAGCCTCTTCCTCGGTCACGTCGCGGAAGACCAGAGCGACGCCGCCTTCTTCTGGCGGTCCAAGCTGCGCCCCAGTAATAGCCAGAGTGATCTGACGGCCGTTGGCCACCCTGACGTTCACTTTGCGCCTTTCGCCGGGGGCCGGGATGAACTGACTGAACGGCTCTGGGCTGTCGGCCAACGTGAATACCTCGTTGCAGTGATGGTAACGCGCCTGTTCCACCGTCTGGCCGGTAATACGCGCCGCGCCAGGACTAAAAAAGGTGATCCGGCCATCGTGGTCCAGGGTCATAATGCCTTCGACAAGGGAAGCCAGCAGCCGGTCGGTAGCCGCTTTTTCACGCTGCAAATCTGCCACCGCCTGTTTTAGTTCGACGCGGGCAAATTCGAGCGCCTGGGCCACCTGGCCGATTTCAGCCACCTGCGTCTGAATGTGTACCGGTTTCTCCAGGTCACGCCAGCTCAAGGTAGTGGCGGCCTGGGCCAACGCCTCCAGCGGCCGGCCAATGCGCCGCGCCAGCAGCACGCTAAAAGCCGAAGCGGCCGCTGTAACCAGCAGGATGGTGGCGACCATTGTGATGATCAGGCGGTTTTGCGCCTGGACGACGTCGGCGACCGGCAGGGCGACGATGATTTCGAGTCCGTCTGGGGTGAGGGGTGAGCGCAAGGCGAAATAAGGACGGCCGTCGGCGTCGAAGCGCAGGCGGATGGCGTCACCCTCATTGCCGGCGGTGATGCTTTCGTCGGTGCGGTCGGCCGTCAGGCTGCTGGCGACGGCCGTTCCCTGCCACAGGACAATCTGTTCCAATTCAGTGTCCCCTTGCAATCTTCGGCTGAAGGCGTCGTCCACGGCCAGTGCGACAACGACCCGGCCAAGACGGCCGGCGTCAGATTCGATATGAGAAACGGCCGTTAACCAGACCAGGCCAGCAACATCTACGTAATAGCCGTTCGGGATAGGGGCGCTGCACCAATCGAGGGGCGTCTGGGCAAGAGAACGGCCGTTGCCGTCACAGACCAGCAGGGCGTCCAGGCCTGCCCCTGTTTGCAAAGTCCGACCATAAGCGGCAAACGCTTCCGGGTCATCGAGCGGCTGTACAACAAAGGCGCGCAAGGTGGGGCGCTGCGCGATCAGGAGGGCCAGTTGCGCCAGGTCACTCTGTTCGGCGCGCAGGGTAGCCCGGGCCGTATTGTGGCCTTGTTCGACCAGCCGCCACGCCTGGGCCATGTTTTGCTGTTGGGTGAGCCAAAGCAGGGGAAGTCCGGTGGCGGCGGCCGTCAGGATGACCAGGGCGACGACGCGCCAGATGACCTGGGTGGTGAGGGTTGAATCGCGCATGTAACCGTTCGTGAGGACGGAATCAATACGCGCCCAATTCGCGCAGGCGATCATCGCTGATGCCAAAATGGTGTGCCAATTCATGTAAAAAAACATGACGCACCCACTCGCGGATGGCCTCGCGGTCTGGCCCGGCCTGCTGCTCGATGGGTCCCTGGTAGAGGGTGATGGTATCCGGGGCGACCATATTGTAGCCCTGAGTCCGTTCGGTCAGGGGAATGCCGTGGTACAAACCCAACAGCGTATCGCCCGGGTCTACCCCGGCGTCAGCCAATTCAGCGCGGGTGGGCCAGACGGCCGTTAATACCGCCACGTTGTCCATCCTGTTCTGGAAAAACGGGGGCAGGTCCTCCAGCGCGTCGTCTACCAATTCCTCAAATTCAACACGTGTTAGAATCATATTTCCACTATACGACAGACTGGCTAAATCGCCAAAATGAGGCGGGGCGGGACGGGTAAATTGTTAACCGGATTACAATGGGGATGTACGGCCGTTATCCGCCCAAGCCCACTTCTCTTGTTACACTGCAATGCTAATTTCAGAAACGGATTTTGAGATTGGACCAATCTCAGAAGATTGGACCAATCTTCCGTGTAATCGGCCGGGTGGCACAGTCTTGGCTATCTGACCGGAAGAGGCTTATGACCACATTTCCCATTTTGCTGTTGGCCCATTTAATCGCTGATTTCCCCCTACAAACCAACCGCATTTACATCTTAAAGACGCGGGGAAATAAAGGATTGGCGCTGCACGTCGCCATTCACCTCCTGGTAGCGGCGATGCTTATGCAACGGCCGTGGCAGCACATCCCCCTGCTTGTTGTCTATGGCATCATCCATTTTGCCGTAGATTGGTTCAAGGTCCACAAATCCGGCGTGAAGCAAACGCCAGGATTTTTGCTGGACCAATTGGCCCATTTTGTCACCATCGCCATGTTGAGCCTGGCGCAGCCCAACCTGATCGCCCTGCTGCCGCTTTGGCTGGTCTGGGCAGGCGTCATCCTGGCGTTAGCTCCGGCGCTGCTCATGACCTTGTGGGTGATGGCCAACGATCTGCGCCCCACCCTGCCACATAATCGAACTGTCAACTGGGCCAGCCATCGTCTGCTGCCCCTCTCGCAGAAGATTGGCTCGGTGTTTGTGCTGAGCTTGCTGGTGATGACATTGTTAACGGCCGTTTAGAACGATAGGCGCAAAGGTCACAAAACGGCCGTCCACTACCCAACTACCGCAAAAGGCCAGGGATCACGCCGACCCTGGTCTTTTTTCTTGCCACCCTATTTTGTTTGCCAGACCCCACAGGTACAGATGGTTGGAGGAGGGAACGGCCGTTTGCTTTACATGCGGCATTCTGCACTGAAACTTCGCCGTTTTGCAGTTGATTTGCAGTCCAGCATAGAACAAGCTGTGTATAATGTTTTGAACACAACACCACCCTCGGCTCGTTTACAAAGCATTACCAGTTTGGCGGTAAGCTTCTGGTCATGCGCCAGAGGTCACTTTTAACCCCCCAACAGGCTGCCACCAGGCACTCATGACACCTGACGCCAACCCACATGACACCTGTCACCTGACATTCCCCGTAACCTGATAGACACTGTGAACAGCGTTCGCCAAGCGGCAGCCACGCAGCCACGCCCTTTTATCTTTCGTTCCTGCGATAGGCTGTTCAATCTATCAAGGAGGATAGAATGTCTGCAATGGAAGTTTCTGAAAGTGAAGGTATCGCTTACCGGCGGCGTCATGCCGGCCTCATTGGGGTTCGCAGCAAAGTACAAATGCGCGACAACATCATGCTCAGTCTCGTCTACACCCCTGGCGTAGCTGAGCCGTGCCTGGAAATCGAACGAAACCCCAGACGTTCCTTTGACGTCACCTGTCGCGGCAACACCATCGCCATCGTCTCCGACGGTTCTTCCGCTTTTGCTCTGGGCAACATCGGCCCCGACGCCATTTTGCCGGTGCTGGAAAGCAAAGCCGTCATTATGAAGACCTTTGCCGGGGTAGATGCCCTGCCAATCGCCCTCAAAGCCCAAACCATCGAAGAGATCGTCGATACCATCCTGAACCTGGCCCCGACCTTTGGGGCCATCAGCCTGGAAGACATCGCCTCGCCCAAGGGACTGGCCATTGCCAACCGCCTGGAACGCTCGCTCTCCATCCCGGTGGTCAACAACCACCGCGAAGGGGTGGCCATTGGCGTGTTGGCCGGGCTAATCAATGCCGCCAAAGTGGTTGGCAAAAATCTCAAGGAGATGCGCATCATCATCAACGGCGCCGGTTCGGCCGGCCTGGGCACGGCCGCGCTGCTGCGGCAGTATGGCGCTCAGGAAGTCATCGTTTGTGATCGCTACGGGGCCATCTACCATTACCGGCCGCACGGCATGAACTGGGCCAAATGGGAAATCGCCCACAACAGCAACCCGCACGACGAAAAAGGAGACCTGAACGCAGTTTTGCAGGGGGCCGACGTTTTTATCGGCTTTGCGCCTTGTGATGGTCCCTTACTGCAACAAATAAGCAAAATGGCCGATTCGCCCATTTTGTTTACCCTGGCTTCGCCGTTGCAATTCACGCCGCGCGAGGCGCAGCAGGCCGGGGCAGCAGTGGTGGCCACGGCCCATTCCAATTATCGCAACCAATTGGATATTACGACGGTGCTGCCGGGCATCTTCCGTGGGTTGTTGGATGTGCGCGCCGCCAAATTCCCCTATTCCAGTCAGATTGCCGCCGCCGAAGCGATTGCCGGCATCATCCCCGAAGATGAATTACACGCCGACTACATTTACCCGAAGGTGATTGATTATGCCGTGGCTCCGGCCGTCGCCCAGGCCGTCGCCGCCGACATTATTGCCCGCGGTCTGGCCAAACGACCAGAGGTGAACCCGGCCGACATCGCCGAACGCACGCGCCGCTTTGTCTATGAAGGCCATTTCCCCATCCCGCCCAAATCGGAAAAACCGATGAGCGTGGCTGAGGAGTCGCTGGAACTGCATGAACGTTACCAGGGCTTGTTGGAAATTTACAGCAAAGTCCCGGTGAAAGATGAACACATTTTGAAGATGTTCTATCTGGTTCCCAAGGCGATGGAACCGGCCGAAATTATCCAGAAAGACCCAGAGCAGGTTTTTGCATTGACGCCGCGTGGCAATCTGGTGGGGGTGGTCAGCGACGGCACGGCCGTTCTCGGTTTAGGCAGCATCGGTGCGCGGGCCGCTTTGCCGGTGATGGAAGGCAAGGCGATCTTGTTCCACACCTTTGCCGGCGTGGAAGCCTTTCCCATTTGCCTCAACACCCAAGACCCGGACCAGATTGTGGATATCGTCAAACGGTTGGAGCCAACTTTTGGCGGCATCAATCTGGAAGACATCAGCGCGCCGCGCTGCTTCTACATCGAGAAAAAGCTGCGCGAGGAGACGGACATCCCGATTTTCCACGACGATCAGCATGGCACGGCCGTTGTCGTTCTGGCCGGTATCATGAACGCCTGCCGCCTCACCGGCAAAAAACTGAGCGAACTGTCGTTTGTCGTCAACGGCGCTGGGGCATCGGCCATCGCCGTCACCAAGCTGCTCATGTCTATGGGGCTGCAAAACGTCATCCTAATGGACAGCAAGGGCGCTGTTTACAAAGGGCGCAAAGACCTGAACTGGATCAAAGAAGAGATGGCCGAAGTGACCAACCTGGACAAGGTAAAAGGGGACCTGGCAAAAGCCATTCAGGGGCGCGATGTGTTCATTGGCCTCTCGGTGGCCGGCGCGTTAAAGCCAGAAATGGTCAGGACGATGGCCGCCGACCCCTTCATTTTTGGGCTTGCCAATCCCACGCCAGAGATCATGCCTGATCTGGCGCTGGAAGCGGGGGCCAGCATTGTGGCAACCGGCCGCAGCGACCTGCCCAATCAGGTGAACAATTCCCTGGCCTTCCCCGGCATCTTCCGCGGCGCGCTGGATACCCGTGTGCGCAACATCACCGACGAAATGAAGGTGGCAGCCGCGCAAGCCATCGCCGGACTGGTGAGTGATAAGGCTCTGCGCGCTGATTGGATCATCCCCAAAGGCACAGATTTCTCCGTGGCTCCGGCTGTCGCCGAAGCGGTGGCCCGCAAAGCCATCGAAACTGGCATGGCGCGGGTGCAGGTAGACCCGGCGTCCATCGCCCAGAAAGTGCGCCACTTCGTCTACGAAGAGCGCGACGCCTGACCTAAGGGTTCGTTTGCAATTAACTTTTGAGTTTCCAGATTGGACCAATCTTGGAGATTGGTCCAATCGTATACCCATCGCCAGAGTCCCATTCAATTGTGGTGAAAGTATCTCCATCCGGGTCAACGGCGCTGCCGCTGGCGCTGCTGTTGGCCGAGGCAGCCGCACCGAGCAGTTGGTAACTGCCCGGCGGGCTGCCAACGGCAACAACGCCCACGGCGCGAAGGTTTGCAGCAACAATCCCAGTCTGACCACAGAGGAATCAGGGAATGCCAGGTTTGATGACGGCTCCTGTTCTGCTCCTATTCAGTTTAGAGGATAGAGATAGGGTCTCTACGCACTATTGTCCCTATCTCTACACTCTATCTCTCGCTCTAGCTTTTGCTGTAAGAATGCGTATGCTTGTTCCGGCGAGGCAAAGCGCTGCGCCTCGCCACTTTGCGGCGAGACAAGTTCGGCGCACCAGGGCTGGTGTTCATTTTCCCGCCATAGGCGAATGAGGTAGGCGTAGTAGTTGGTCATATCGAGCAGAAAGTGCTCACACGGAGAGGAGGGATGTAGAGTTGTCTCCTGAAGTCCTCCCTATTCTCCATGTTGTCTCCGTGTCTTTCCGTGTTCCTGCTTCTTTACTTATTACCTGATGATCAGCGGTAAATACACCCGCTGCGGCTCCTCAAAGTCATCGTTGAGAATGGTGATTGAACTGCCACTGGCGTTGATAGGCGCGTTGCCGCCGCTTAGGGTGGAGAAGAAAATCTCATCCGGTTCAACATCCAGGTCGCCGATGATGTTGGCCGTGTAATTGCGTGTGGTCTGGCCTGGCTGGAAGGTGACTGTACCGGTGAAGGGACCGGTGAAATCCACGCCGGCCGTGGCGCCGCCCACGCCAAAACCAGAGCTGAGGGTGTAATCCACGGTGATAACAAAAGCGGCCGGGGTGGACAGGGTGACGGTGAAAACGCCAGGAGTCAACCCGCCATTGCCCTCCAACACATTGCTGTCGGCCCCATGGGACAGGCGAGCGGTGTCATCATCCGTGATCGTGCCGATGCCGCTGGCTTTGTCCAGAGCGGCATTGGTTGGGTTCGACAATTGCACGCTGAACTGTTCGCTCTCGCCCTCGTCAATGAAGTCGCCCAGGATGGTGACGTTAACCGGTTTGCTGGTCTCGCCGGGGGCAAAGGTGAGGCTGCCGCTGACGGCGGCATAATCGCTGGGGGCAACGGCCGTTCCATTCACCGTCACATAATCCACCGTCACCACGGCCGGGCTAGCCGGGGAAAGCGTCACGTCGAAGGACATTTGCTGTGTGCCGCCGTTGCCTTCCAATAGGGCGACGTCGTTGATACTCAGGCTGGGCAGGCCGTCGTCGTCAATAATTGTACCGACGGCCGTGCCGATTAAAATGACGGCGTTGCTGGCGTTGCTCAGGTGGACGAAAAAGGTCTCATCCAACTCGTCCAGGTTGTCGGCGACGATGGGCACGTTGATGGTCTGCGTCGTCTGACCAGGGGCGAAGGCGAGGGTTCCGCTGGCGGCGGTGTAGTCGGCGGGGGCAACGGCCGTACCATCTTCAGTGGCGTAATCCACGGTGACGGCTTGGCTGCTGGCCGGGGCCAGGGTGACGGTGAAAACGGCCGTACTCATTCCACCTGTGCCTTCCAACACCGAGGTATCGGCAATGATCAGTTGGTGTTCTGCTTCCACCGCGCCAATGTCGCAAACGGCCGTGCCGTTGTTGTCGCCATCATACGGTCGGGCGACGCCGCGCTGATCGGTGGCCGGGCAGTCGCTGTTGCTGCCCCCCTCGATGGCCGGGCTGCCGGGACTCAGGGCGTGGGTCGGCGTCGGGCCGCCGTAGTCGCCCAGGGGCATGAGCAAGGGGTCAACGCCCTGCTGGTCGCCCGGTTGGGTCAGGTTGCAAAATGTATCGCTGCTCAGGTTGTGGCCCAGGGAGATGAGGTTGCCACCATTACACTGACGCTGCGTATTATTGGCGACGAGGGTGTTTTGCAGGTAGCCTATCGCTCCACTGACTAAAGCCAGACCGTTGTAGCCAACGCCTCCGCCCAGGCCGACATTGTGAGCGATGGTGCTGTTGGTGGCGGTTATAACGGCCGTTGCGCCAGCGGCGTAAACGCCGCTGTAATTGATGCTGGCGATGTTGCCGCTAACCGTTGTATTACGCAGGGAGACATCGCCCAATTCGGCAATGAGGCCGGCGCCTTCGGCGGCGCGGTTGCCGGTGATGGTTGTTCGCTCTAACACAACCCCACCACCCACGGCCAGCCCACCGCCCACACCAGCCGCTTCATTGTCGCGGATAATGCTGTCTTGCACCAGAAGGGATCGAGTGGTGTAGAGACCGCCGCCATAGATGCCGTCGGCGCTGTTGGCGGCCAGCAGCGAATGGGTGATGGTGATGGCGCTGCTGCCCACCCCATAGTTGAAAATGCCGCCGCCCCAGCCAACGGCCGTGTTGGAGATAATCACGCTCTGGTCAATGGTCAGTTGGCCGGTGTTGAAGATGGCCCCACCACTGCCGGGCGCCGCATTTTCCTTGATGATGACGTTTTGTAATAAAACAACGACATCGGTGACGCGCAGCCCACCACCGCCGCTGTTGAAGATATTAGGATCGGTTGGCGTCTGGCCATTTTGGATGGTGAGGTGGTACAAGGTGCTGGGGGCGTTCAGGGTGAAGATACGGCCGTTTCCCCCGCCATCTACAATTGTCGTCGCCGCATCCGCGCCGATGAAGGTCAACGGTTTGTTGACGCTGATCTGGCTCTCGTTGTACAGCCCAGCGGCGATCTGGATGGTGTCGTCGTCATTGGCTTTGCCGACGGCCGCGCCAATGGTGGCGCAGGCAGCGGCCAGGGAAAGGCAGTCGTTGGCGTCGTCGCCGCCGGGGGCAACGTACCAGATCGCCATCGGCGTGGCCTGGGCTGGCGGCGTCGCCAGCCAGCCCAGGGCCAACAGCCCGGCCAGCGCCAGAAAAACGGAGACGCTGGCGGCGCGCCAGAAAGCAGCTCGATTGGGGATATTCATGCTCGTTTCTCCCTTAATGATCATCTAGAAATTACATGGCCCAGATTGGACCAATCTCCAAGATTGGTCCAATCTAAAAAACAGGAAGTTATTCTTAGACGATTACTTAGAAGTGGAGCGCCAGCAAGATGCTGGCAGCCGACGCTCCGCTGTTAGCGGCAGTGCGCGAAGCTGCGCACCAAACTATCAGCCAGTGTAGAGAGTAAACGATCAGGAATCGATCTAAAACGGTCTGATTTTGGGCAGGTTCAACAAGGACAGGCTCGGCCTTTACAAATCTACGCTGAACAGTCATGCTGAGCCGAGGCTTTGCAGCGAAGCATCCCGCTCCCACCAGCGGAACGGGATACTTCCTAAGGAGATCGCGTCGCATTGTCATTCTGACGAGTCTTCGAGGAAGAGTCCTTATCGGTTTGTTCGCTTTTTCAGCAATCGGCTAGACCTGGCGGGCTGCCAGCAGCCTGCCAGGTCTAGCCGCAAACCCGCAAGACTTTAGCGGATGGTGACAGGCAGGAACACTTCGCGCAGCGTCACCACGACGGTGAGCACGCCTTCGCTGGTTGTCACCCCATCGCTGACGGTGTAGGTGAAGGTATCTGTGCCCACAAAGCCGGAATTGGGGACATAGGTGATGGTCCGGTCGCTAAAAGTGACCTGGCCGCTTTGTGGCGCAGTCACATTGACTATGCGCAATTGATTACCAATGTCGTTAGCCAGGACATTAAAAGTTGCCGCGCCGCCAGCTCCCAGAGTTCCTTCATCGTTGGTGGCCTGGGGTGTGCCGCCCGTCTGGTTGCCATTGACGCAGTTGGCAACGGCCGTGCTGTTGGTGCGGTTTAGACCGGCGCTGTTGTTACCAAGCGGGTCGGTCACCGACACGTCGGGCACGATGTAGTCCAACACCGGGTAGCGGGTTTCAAGGCCAAAGGTGGAGGTTTCGATCAGTTCGTAGTAATACGGCCGTATCTCATACCCACAACCCAACACCCAAGACTGCCCGTTGTAAGCCGATGGAAAGCCATCCACTCGGCCACCAAATTCAATGGCGTCGGTCCACGATGTTTCCGTCGTGTGCTCAGCGATGGTCCCGGTGGTGAACTCTTCGCCATACCCCACCTGCATCTGGAAGATGGCGCCGGTGGTGAAGTCGAACTCCGCGCCAATGCGCGTTTCATGCTTCAATGAATTGGTGGCGAAACTGCTGCCCAGGCTGTAACTGCTGTAGGTCCAGTTGATGCCGGCGTTTCCCAGAGAGATCATGTCGCCACTGAGGACGCCATTGGCATAGCCGGTGCGGTTCCACAACAGATTGCCGCGCACTTCCACCCAGGGCCAGGTGGTGGCCGGTGTTGTGCCCAACGGGTTGTGCAGCTGCACTTCAAACAGACCGTCGGTGGGCGTCCCTTTTTCGCGGATATTCACCGGGTAGCGGTCTGGGTTGACGTGGTTGAGACCAAAGACCTGCACCTCGCCCAGCGACAATTGGGCGTTGGGCAGCACGCGCTGCACACGCACAAAGCGGCCCTGCACCGGCTGCGGCGGTATGCTGCTATCTAACGTCTGGAAGGTGGTCACTTCGCCCAATGGGTTGGCCGCCGAGACGCCAACCAGGGCGCTGGTGAAATCATCCAGCGAAAAGGCATACACATCTGGGCGGGCCATCAGCGCCGCCGGGTTGCCTTCTTCGGGCATGTTACGGAAGTCGCTGGCGCTGATCAGCACGTAGATGTGGTCCAATTGGTTGGGGCAGGCAGCCAGGTCGGCGCAGGTCAGCCAATCTGTGCGGTTCCACAAGCGCACTTTGGCGATGGGCTGGGTGCTGCCCAGGTCTATTTGCCACCAGGGATTGTCCTGGGTATTGGTGGTGGCGATGGAGTTATTGGCCGGGCTGCTGCGCAGCGTACCGTCTACGGCGCGGTCGGCGCTGTGGCTGCTAAAGGTGGAGGATTGGGCGGCAAAGCTGCCGCGGAACAGGCCCAGGCTGGCCCAATCGCGGGCGACCGGCGTCCAGGTGAGGGCCTGGTTGATGCCGCCGGGCTGCGCCCCCCAAGTGTTATCCCAGGCTTCCAGGTCTGTAGCCAGACGGGTGCTGCTGACATAATCGCAGTTACGCAGCGCTGTTTCCGGGATGGAGACGCCGTTTTGCGACAACGTGTAGGCGTAACAATCGTAGGCGGTGTTATCGAAGGTGAGGAAGTCGTCGTTGCCAGTGCGCTGCACTTGCAGCGATTCGCCGGTGCCGGTGGTCCCGCCTTCGGTGCTGCTGCGTTCTTTGCTTTCGGCGGCCGTCAGGCGGGCGCTGGCTTCGATGCTAAACGGCCCATAGCTGCCACCAACGGCCGCGCCAACATAACCAGACACGGTATCGCTGCGGTAGTACGTCAGGGCGGTGCTGGTCGCCGTCTGGTTGTTCAGAGTGCGCCCAATGGCCGCTCCTTTGGCCGACATATCCTGGATGATGCCCCAATAAGGCGGGGCAAAGGTAACGGCCGTTACCCGCTGCTCCACAATCTCCTGGCATTCGGCGGTGGCAATGGCTTTCAGGGCGTTGTTGTCACGGTCGCCCACGGCAACGGCCGTTTTGCCATTGAGCGCGGTGGGGTCCAGATTAACGCTCTGACCAAACGGCACGTCAGGCGCGTCGGCCAATAGATCGTCATGGGTCAGGTACAGCACTTCCAGGCCACGGCCGTCATCCAACGCCGCCACAATCTCCTTCAAGCCGTCGTTGTCCAGGTCGGCGACGGCGATAGAGAGATAACCTGCCTGATTGCGCTGGTCATTGTTCGTGATCCACTGCTCGTAGCGGGCCAACGTGGGGTTGGGCGTGTTCAGTCCCTGCGCCCGCCACACTTCCACGGCAAAGCCAGACCCAAATTCATAGCTGCCTGTGCTGCTAAAACCCACCACAACCTCTTCCGGGCTGACGCCGGTCTCCCCCACCATCTGGCCGTTGATGTCGCCAGAGCTAAGGGAAAAATTAGTGGCATAGGCGGGGATGGCAGCATCCAGGTTGGTGAAGCGCGTCAGGGTTTGCAGCGGCGCGTTGTATTTGTAGACAAACAACTGAATTTGTGGGCTGACGTTGGGCGTGGAATTCTGGTAACTGTCGGCGGCCACCACAATTTCATCCTGAAAGTCGCCGTTCAGGCGGAGCAGCGTCACCTGAATGTCGCGGAACTGCCCGGCCGAGAAGCTGTCGCTGTCTAGCGGGCGCAGTTTGTTGGCCTGGTTGCTGCCGCTGCCGCTGACGTAGGTGGGGTCGTAGGTGAGCGTCAACAGCTCGACGGTGGTCCGGTTTTCGTCTAACAAACTAATGACGATGTCGTCCTGGCGGTCGTTGGTCAGGTTGCCCACAGCCACATCCAGGCCGCCGGCATTGGCATGCAAGCCGGTGGTGGAGCGAAAAGAGGCCAGGGGAACGGCCGTCATCCCATTGCGCGCCCCATCCCAAACTTCGATGGTCAGAGCGCCGGTGGCGTTGTTGACCGCCGCCAGGACCACCTGCTCGCGCTGATTGTCGTCGCCCAAGATATTGCCAGACGCTGCGACCAAACGGCCGTGACTGGTGGCGCTGAGTTTGCTGTAGGTGACGCCGTAAACCGGATTGAAGACGGCAATGTAATAACCAGGTTGACTGGCATTGGTGGTGACAAAACTTTGCACCATTTCAGTGTAACCATCGCCATCCAGGTCGGCGGCGACGGCCGTCTGGCTCTGAATGTTGGCCCCCCAGACGGCCGTCTCCTCCAAAAACAGGTTGCGTTCAGCCAACCCCCACTCTTCCAAATTCAAGGAAAAGTTAGACAGCCGATTGCCCACAAAATCGCCGCTGGTATACCCCACCAAAATCTCATCCTCACCAAACAGGTCATAGCCGCTGCTAAACGGGTTGATGCCGCAGGTAAGCGCCGCTTCCGGCGCCGGGGGAATGGGTTCAGGCGCGGCGGCCACGCGCCCCTGAGCCAGGGCCAACAACCCAACAAATAACAGCAGCAGCAGGACCAGCGGCGGCCATGCGCCGCTCCACTTTTTCCAGCTTCGTTCTTGATTCATGTTTACATTTGTCATCTGTTTACCTCCGAGTTTGGTTGATTGGTTGGTTGGGGCGTATCGTTGGCGGTCATCTGGTACAGGTAAGCAAACAGGCTGTCCAGGCTGTTAAAGGCCAGCCATTCTCCGTTGGGAACCGGCTGCACCACAGCCCGCCACGTTCTGTGTGGCATTTCTTGCCACAGCCGCAGCACATACGCCTGATACCCCGATGTCGGTTCAGCCATTGTTCCATCCTTGTCCATCAGAATTGAATCTACACGCCCACCACGCCCCTATGGTGAATCCTGGCGTTACTTTACTTGAACCGGCGTGACGAAAACGTGACGAATGGTGTAATGGTCACGATTTGGTTTGAAGTACTGTCATTCTGACGAGTCTTCGAGGAAGAATCCCCGTGCTGCCGACAAATTGGGATTCTTCGCTCCGAAGACTCCGCTCAGAATGACTTTGAGCAAATCGTGACCATTACAAAAACGTGACGAATGGCTTATAATCGCCGTTATGGCTGTTTTTCATCTGCAACTGCTGGGAGCCTTTCAGGCAAAGGTGGATGAAGCGCCGGTGACGGCTTTCCGTTCGGACAAAATTCGCGCGCTGCTGGCTTACCTGGCCCTGAACGGCGGACGG
Organism: Candidatus Leptovillus gracilis; assembly: GCA_016716065.1. Classification (NCBI taxonomy): domain Bacteria; kingdom Bacillati; phylum Chloroflexota; class Ardenticatenia; order Promineifilales (SeqCode); family Promineifilaceae (SeqCode); genus Candidatus Leptovillus; species Candidatus Leptovillus gracilis. The sequence continues at coordinate 42,441 of JADJXA010000012.1, forward strand.
CCGTACAGCCGGGAAACTCTGGCGACGCTGCTCTGGGGGGAATACAGCCAGGCCGCCGCCCGCGCCAGCCTGCGTCAGGCGCTTTCAAACCTGCGGCAGGCAGCCGCCCCACTGCTGTCCACCCAACCGCCAGCCCTGATCATCAGCCAACAGAGCGTGCAGTTGAATACCGACCATACGGCCGTATGGGTGGATGTGGTAACGCTGCGCCGTCTGCTGGCGGCGGTAGACCATCACGACCACGCCGACGCCCGCGGCTGCCTGGAATGCCGCCACTGGTTGGCAACGGCCGTCTCTCTCTACCATGGCGACTTCTTGCCCGGCCTGCAGCTGGACGACAGCCCAGATTTTGCCGACTGGCGGCTGCTGCAACAAGAATCGCTGCACCAACAGATGGTCCATGCCCTGCACAGCCTCAGCGCCAGTTATGCCGCGGCCAACGACCTGCCCCGGCAGGCCGATACGCTGCGCCGCCTGCTGCACCTGCTGCCCTGGCAAGAAAACGCCCACCGCGACTTAATGGCGGTGCTGGCCCACTCCGGCCAACGCGCCGCCGCCCTGGCCCAATACGAGCGCTGCCGCCAGGTATTGGCCGACGAGTTGGGCGTTGAACCATCGGCCGAAACCAACACCCTTTATCGCCTCATCCAGACAGACACCCTGCCGGTCACGCCGCCGTCGTCCGCTTTGCGCCATGACGCTCTGCGCCACAACCTGCCGCCGCCGACTACCCCGCTCATTGGCCGCGACGAACTGCTGGCGCAGGTGGTCGCCATTTTGTCGGGGTCGGCGGCGCGGCTGATCACGCTGATGGGGCCGGGCGGCGTGGGCAAAACGCGGCTGGCGTTGGCCGCCGCCCAACAGGTGATGCCAGACTTCGCCGATGGCGTCTGGTTCGCGTCGCTGGCCGATGTGCCCATGCCCGACCCGGCATCGGCCCAATCTATCCTGGCTGCGGCCGTAAGCGACCACCTGCGCCTGGTCCTGCAACAGCCTGATGCGCCCTGGGATAGTCTGGCGGCTTATCTGGCGCACAAAACAGCGCTGCTGGTATTGGACAACCTGGAACACCTGCTGCCGGCCGCCGCCCAGTTTGTGGCGGCGCTGTTAGAGGCTGCGCCACAGATCACCATCCTGGCGACGTCTCAGGCGCGGCTGCGCGTGCGCGCCGAGCGCGTTGTGCCCGTCGGCGGTCTGGCGCTGCCCGAAGCCGACCAGATGACGCTGGCGACGGTGGCGCAAAATGGCAGCATCGCCCTGTTTGCCGAACGCGCCGGCCAGACGTTGACCGGCTTCAGCCTGAACGCCACCAATCTGGCCGCTGTCGCCGACATTTGCCGCCTGGTGGATGGCTTGCCGCTGGCGATTGAGCTGACCGCCGCCCTGACCGAACATTTCACCGCGGAGGAAATTGCCGCTGCCCTGCGCCACAACATCGCCCTGTTGGCTGAATCGCCAGGGGCGGCCGATTTGCCAGCGCGCCAACAGGGCATCACGGCCGTTTTTGCTTACGCCTGGCGGTTGCTAACGCCGGTCGAGCAGGAGGTGCTGGCGCAAATCAGCCTCTTTCGCGGCGAGTTCAGCCGCGACGCGGCGCTGGAGGTCGGTGGCCGGTCGGTGGCCGCGTTAGCCGCGCTGGTGGACAAATCGCTGCTGCGGGTGACCCGCCCCGGTCGGTATGCGCTGCACGCCCTGGTGCGCCACTTTGCCGCCGATGCTTTGGCCGACCGGCCGGATTTACAGGCGGGGGCATTGGCCCGGTACGGCCGTTATTACGCCAACTTCTTGCAGCAGATGCAGCCCGCCTTGCAAGGGCCACAGCAGCGGGCGGCCATCGCCGCCATTCGGGTGGAGTTGGACAATGTGCGCCATGCCTGGGAAACGGCCGTAGCTGACGCCCACGTGGACCAACTGGCGGTCATGCTGCCGCCGCTGGCCGCCTTCTTCGCCGACAGCGGCAAGCTGACAGAAGGCAAAACGGTATTTACCGCCGCCGCCGAGCGCCTGCGCCCGCTGCGCCAAAAAGACACGGCGAGCGCCGGATTGGTGGCCCGGCTGGATACCTGGCGCGCCTATTTTATGGGCGAGACGGGACGGTTGGAAACGGCCGTGTCTCTACTGCGCGCCGTCTTGCCAGAGTTGGAACAAATAGACGATGCGGTCGGAGTCGGGCACTGTCTGCGCGTCCTGGGGTCTTATGAAACCCAGCTCGACCAATCGGCTGGCGGCATCGCCCACCTGCAGCAGGCGCGCCAATGTTTCAGCGAGTTGGGCGACCAGGCGGCGCTGGCGACCACCCTTTCGGCATTGGGACGCGCCTGGGAAAACCAGGGCGATTATGCGTTGGCCCAAGAATCTTTCGCCCAAAGCCTGGTCTTGCTGCGGCAGCGGGGCGCGCCGCAATCGCTGGCGAAGGGGCTAAGCAACTATGGGCTGCTGCTGCACCGCCTGGGTGACAACGACGGGGCGGCGGCCGCGCTGCGTGAAGCCGTCTTGCTGGATGAGGCCGGCGGCAATCTGCCGGCGTATGGCGCTTCGCTGGCGAATCTGGGGCTGGTGTTGGCGGCGCGCGGCGAATACGCCGACGCCCAGGCTGCCTATTTACAAGCCCTGACCATTCAACAAAATGAAGGCAACCAGGCGCGGGTGGCTATTCTGCTGAATAACCTGGGCGACGTCGCCAACGCACAGGGGCAGCCAGAACAGGCGCTGGTTTATTTGCAGGAAAGTCTGGCTTTAAAGCAGGCGGCCAGCAATGAACGGGGCATGATCTTTTCCCTGGTGCATTTGGGGCATACATATTGGCGACTGGAGCAGACAGCCGAGGCCGCGGCTGCCTACGGCCAGGCGCTGGCGTTGGCGCAGAAGTTGGGCGTGAAACCGCTGCTGTTAGCGGCTTTGGTGGGGCTGGCAGAAGTCGCCATGACGCGAGGCGAAACGGCGCTGGCGCAGCAGATGTTGTGGCTGGCGGCGGCGCACCCGGCGTCCTGGCAGCGGGTGCGGGATGAGGCAGCGGCCGTTGCCGCCCAACGCCACATCATGCTGGAACCCATCCCAGCGCCGCTGCCCGACCTGACGGCCGTTACCCGGCAGGCGCTGAATCTGGTTGGTTAGGGCTGATGGACAGGCGCTTTTCAGTCGGGGTGTACACCCAGCCCCAGGGCGTGCCAATCCAACGCAGTAGGAAGTAATCGGCGCCGATGTGCCCGGCCACTTTCCAGGCCATGATCAGCCCAACTGCAATGATGAAGAGCATGGGGTTGGTACTGGCGCTGCCGGCCATCATAAAGTTCCAGTTCATCATCGCGCCGAAGAAGGCGGCGACACCGGTGAACGCACCAAGAATCAGGGCAATGCCAATTAGCACCTCGCCATACACAACCAATTTGGCAAACCAGGTATAGGCCTGGGCGTCGAGCAAGGTTTGCAGAAAGCTGCGATACCAATCAAAAGCAATCGGCGGACGGCCGGTCTCCGGGATGGCGACGGCGCCTTGCCAGAAACCGCGCAGCGCCTGACCGCCATCCATCCAGGCGGGGTTGCCAATTTTGCCCCAACCAGACGACAACCACTGCCAGCCCAGCCAGACGCGCAAGACCAACCACAGCCAACCAGCGCGGGGATCATTCAACAAGGTCTTAATAATTTGTGGATCGTCTATGATCTCGCCTCTATGGGTGGTGATTTTTGTCATGTTTCACTTTTTCCTTATGATAATCTTATTTTTATCATGGTAATAATAATATCATAATTTGATATAGAAGCACAGGTGGATAAGTGCTGTCGAGGAGCAAATCCTGCCAATCCACTGCCCCTAACTGAAATGAAACACACCCATTGACAAAACGGCCGTCTTGCATTAAACTTTTCTCAATCATTCAAGATAATTACAATGGTTAAACAAAGGTGAATAAACCGATGTCCAAACTTCTGGACGAATTCAACATCGCCGACGTCGAAAGCCTCAAGGTCATCACCCACCCGCTGCGGCTGCAACTGCTAGAACGGTTGAAGCAGGCACAAACTGTCAAAGAATTGGCCGCCGCGCTTGTCCTGCCGCCGACGAAGTTGTACTACCACATCAATTTATTGGAAGAAAAAGGGTTCATTCATGTGGTAGATACACAAATCGTCTCCGGCATTATTGAGAAGCGGTATCAGGCGGTGGCGCGCCAATACCATATTGACGACAACCTATTGGCGACGAGCAGCGATGAAGGGCCGGTGAATGCGCTGCTTGGCTCATTTTTTACCATGGCGCAGCGCGAATTTCAGCAGAGCATCCGCGCCGGGCTGGTAAATCTGAAAGAGAAAGGGCAGCCCCACAAAGGCAGTTTGCTGCGGGCAAACTTTCATCTGTCGGAGGAGCAGGCACGGGCGTTGTACGGCCGTCTGGATGCCCTGCTGCAAGAATACGACGCGCTTTCCCAAACCAACGAGACCGATCCGCAAACCCCGCTTTACAACCTGACGCTGGCCTTTTTCCCGGTTCACCGTCCCACAGAAAACAGCAGCACACCATAGCCGGATCAACAAAAAAACTACCCATTCACAAGGAGATCATATCATGTATCGAATCGAGTCCCTTCTATCCGCGCGCCTGTTTCTGACGCCCCAAGTAGTGGGCGACCAGCTTTTTTTCATCAGCAATTTAAACGGCCGTAACAACCTCTACCGCATGAAACTCGGCGGCAGCGTGCCCCAACCCCTGCTGCCCGGCAACATCGCCCTGCAAAATCCACACCTCATCGAAGGTCGTTCCTTCATCGTCTTCCCCGATCTAGGCAAAATCATGGTGCTGATTGACCAGGACGGTGACGAAAATTACCAACCGGCAATCATCTCCATAGACGGCGGCTACCCGGAATTTCCCTTCCGCGAGACGTTCCCCAATCACAGCGTCATGGCCGTCGGCGAAAAGTTGGCGCAAAACACCGTCTACTTCATCGCCCAATCGCGCAGCGAATCCCTCTTTACCTCTTACCTGGCCGACATGTCTACCGGTGAGTTGGAAAAAATCAGCGAAGGCACGTATGGCATGTTCCCGATGGGCATCAACGAAAGCAACGACCAGTTCATCCTGGCTGAGCAGTTTGGCATGGGCGATCCCGTCCTCTACCACGCCAGCCGGGCCGACAAGACGCCACGGCACTTTTATGGGGTGACATTGGCGCAGCGGCAGGCGGGGCAGAAGGTGGAGCCAACGGCCGTTTCCAACCTCCACTTCACCGCCAATGGGCAGGGCCTCATCTTCTCCAGCATCCTCTTCGACGACAGCTACAGCCTGGCCTACATGCCCTTCGCCGATCCGGAACATGTGACGCCTATTCACCTGAAGGGCGTCCGCCACAGCGGCGTGGGCGAGATGGAAACTGTGGAACATCTGACTGGCAGCCGCTACAGCCTGCAATTTAACATTGACGGCTGCACCTGGCTCTACGAAGGCGAACTCGACGAAACAACCTGGACGATGAGCCTGGTCCATTTACTTTGCGGCGAAGGGGAATTGTCCAACGGTGTGCTGGAATCGGTGACCTACGACGCAGCCGGCGACCGCTTTGCCCTTTCCTTCTCCACCTCCACCTCGCCGACGCAGCTTTACACGATCGAAGGGGCCGCACGGGACCAGATTCGGCGGCACACCAACGAGCAAGTGCTGGGCATCGCCCCAGACCTGCTTTCGGCCGGCGAAGACGCCTCGTTTGTCTCGTATGATGGGCTGCGCATATCGGCCCGGCTGTATCTACCGGCAGCGGAATTAGGCTATGAGGGGCAACGGCCGTTAATCTACTACGTTCACGGCGGCCCCCAGGGACAGGAACGACCCGATTTCGCCTGGTTCTCCATGCCTTTCATCCAATTCCTCACCCTCAACGGCTTTGCCGTTTTTGTGCCCAACGTCCGCGGCAGCACGGGCTACGGCTTTGCCTACATGAAGCGCGTCGAGCGCGACTGGGGCGGCCAGGACCGGCTGGACCACGTTCACGCCATGACCCAGGTATTGCCCCAAGACCCCCGCCTGGACGTCAGCCGCGCCGGGGTGGTCGGCCGTTCTTATGGCGGTTATATGACGCTAACCCTGGCCAGCCGCCACCCAGAGCTGTGGTCGGCGGCGGTGGATATGTTTGGCCCGTATGATCTGAGCCAATTTGCCGGGCGTGTGCCGGAAACATGGAAGCCATTCATGAAAATGCTGGTTGGCGACCCGGAGACGGAGCAAGAGTTTTTGCAAGAACGTTCGCCGCGCACCTACATCCATCAGATCGAATGCCCGCTGCTGGTCGTCCAGGGGCAAAACGACCCGCGTGTCATTGAGCAAGAATCGCGGGAACTGGTGGAGGAGCTGCGCGGGTTGGGCAAAACAGTGGATTATTTGCTCTTTGCCGACGAAGGCCACGACGTGCTGAAATTTGAAAACCGGGTAACAGTCTACAATCGGATGACTGCGTTTTTTCAGGAACAGTTGTCGTAAGACCAAGACCTGGCAGGTTTTGTGAAACCTGCCAGGTCTTACTGCCAGCGGCCCCAATCGTCTATATACCTGCTTTGCGGAACGCCGCCTGAACGATGGTCTGTGCCTCTTCTTGAATACGCTTCAGGTGTTCCGGCCCATTGAAGCTCTCGGCGTAAATTTTATAAATCTCTTCCGTGCCCGACGGCCGTGCGGCAAACCAGCCATTTTGCGTCACCACTTTCAACCCGCCGATAGGCTCGTTGTTGCCCGGCGCGCGGGTGAGTTTGGCGGTGATGGGTTCGCCGGCCAGCTCGGCCGCCTCGACCATCTCTGGCGACAGGCTGGCCAGGACCGCTTTTTGTTCGCGGTTGGCCGGGGCATCCATACGCTCGTAAACTGGGCTGCCAAACTGCGCTTCGAGCGCCTGATAATGCTGGCCGGGGTCCTGGCCGGTAACGGCCGTTATCTCCGCCGCCAACAAATCCAAAATAATGCCGTCCTTGTCCGTCGTCCACACCGTGCCATCCTGCCGCAAAAAGGAGGCCCCGGCGCTTTCCTCACCGCCAAAACCGTAAGAGCCATCCACCAGCCCATCCACAAAATACTTAAAACCCACCGGCACTTCCGCCAGCCGCCGCCCCAGATGGGCGGCCACACGGTCAATCATCGAACTGGAAACGAGCGTTTTACCCACCGCCGCATCGGGCCGCCAGCCCGGTCGGTTTTGGAACAGATACCAGATAGCCACAGCCAGGTAATGGTTGGGGTTCAGCAGACCGGCGCTGGGCGTCACGATGCCGTGCCTGTCGTAGTCCGGGTCGTTGCCAAAGGCCACGTCAAACTGGTCTTTCAGGCTGATCAGGCCGGCCATCGCATATGGCGAGGAGCAGTCCATACGGATTTTGCCGTCTTTGTCTACAGTCATGAAGGCGAAGGTGGGGTCAACGGCCGTGTTCACCACCTCTAAATCCAGCCCATACATCGCCACAATCGGTTCCCAATAGGCGATGCCCGCCCCACCCAACGGATCCACGCCAATTTTCAGCCCGGCGGCGGCGATAGCCGGCATGTTGATAATGCTGCCCAGATCGGCCACGTAGGGCGTGATGTAATCGTAAAGGTGGGTCGTGGGGGCTTGCAGCGCTTTTTGATAGGGCATACGGCGCACGGCCGTTAATCCCTGCCGCATGATTTCATTGGCCCGATTCTGAATCACTTTGGTGGTGCCTGTGTCCGCCGGACCGCCGGAAGGGGGGTTGTATTTAAAACCGCCATCGTTGGGCGGGTTGTGCGACGGGGTGATGACCACGCCATCGGCCGTGCCCCCTTTGCCCATGTAGTTGTGCGTCAGGATGGCGTGACTGATGACCGGCGTGGGTGTGTACCCCAGCCCGGCCTGGATGACGATGTCTACCTCGTTGGCGGCAAACACTTCAACGGCCGTTGCCAGCGCCGGTTCCGACAAAGCGTGCGTGTCCATGCCCACGTACAACGGCCCATCAATCCCCTGCCCGCGCCGGTACTCCACCAACGCCTGGCAAATCGCCAGGATGTGGTCCTCGTTGAACTTGCCGTCCAACGAACTGCCGCGATGCCCCGACGTGCCAAACGCCACCTGCTGCGCCAGGTCGGTTGAGTCCGGTTTGTGGGTGTAATACGCGGAAATAAGACGAGGGATGTTTTCCAATAGACTGCGTGGCGCGGGTTTTCCGGCCAGGGGATGGGTTGGGGTTGCCATTGCTGCCTCCTGAAGAATTGATGACAAAGGGACAAAGAGGTAAAAGTGGCATAATTATAAAGGAGACTTCATGAGTGGGCTACACCCACCACCACGAATAAAAAAGTATAGAGTTGCCAAATCTTAAAGATTTGACAACTCTATTTCAGGACCTAACTTTCCTCCGCCACCACCAACATCTCCGGCGCATGTTCGCCATTTACATCAGGGTTGTAGTAGTCGTAGGCGCTGCTGGCCGGGGTTTGGGCGCGCAGCGGGTACTGCGCCGTCAGCCGGTAGCTGAAGCTGAGGGGCTGCCCGCCGCTGAGGTTGTTGAGGTAGATGAGGATTTGCCGGCCGGTTAGTTCGTAGCGTTGGATGGATGGCTGGCCTTCGGCGACGGCCGTTTGGTTGCTCCGCGCCACCAACAACGCCAGATCGTCCGTATTCACCACAAAGCCGGGCGGAATGCCCAGGTCAATCAGCGCCTGCTTGGCATAGGCGCCAGCGCCGTTCAGCGTTACCGCCACATCCACCGTCACGGCCTCATTGACGGCCAGCTCTGTGCGGTCGTAGGCCACGTCAATCGTCAGCGCTTCCTCAACATTCATCAATTCCGGGTAATCGGCCAGCTTTTCCCAGGGCAAGTAGTAGCTGCTGGTCACCTGGTACATCAGGCTGCCTTCGCCTTCGACGGTGATGCCCACCACGCTGTCGCCCAGCGGCGCATCGCTAAAGCTGATTTGCTGCACCACGTCGAAATTCTCCGGCGTCACTTGCAATGTGCGCGTCTGGCCGCCGTTCAGGGTGATGGTGACCGCGGCGTTCATATCTTCCGCCCCACTACGCACCGTCTCAATCAGCGCCTTCAAGGCCAAAATAGTCGCCTGGGTGTTGTACCACGTGCCAAAACTGTCCTTCTGGCTGATGAGACTGGTCAGGGCGTCGTTGGCCACGTCATCATGGCTTTGGGCGCGCAAGAAAGCCAGCGCCGCCAGCGCCGTTGTTTCGATGCTGCCCGTCTGCCCCTCGCTGCCGGCGAAGCTGGCGACGCCGCTGGACCAGGAGACGCCGCCGCTGCCATCCGGCTGCGCCAGGCCCGCCAGTTGATTCAGCACGCTCTCGGTCACGTCGCTTATATCGCCACCCCCGGCTAAATCAGCCGAGACCAGGGCATTGGCGACCAGCGCCATTACGTAGGGATCGCCAGCTTCGCTGACGTGCTGGCGCACATAGCTCAGGCCGCGCTGCGTGCCCGACTCGTCGTAAAAGCCCGCTTCCGTCAGGCTCCAGACAATGTAGGCCGTCACCGGCAGGCGGTCGTTCTCCAGGCTGCTCCAGGTTGTTTCGTGGACGAGGCCCTGATCGTTTTCCCAGGAGCCATCGCCCTGCTGTTGGTCCAGCAGCCAGCGGGCGGCCCGCTGCACCAGCGCCGGGTCTACCTCAAATACGCGGCTCATATCGCTGAACTCTTGCAGCCCGTAGGCTGTCAGCATCCGGTCGGCCGGCGGGTAGCCGAAGAGCGAAAAGCCGCCGCCGTTCACTTCAAAAGTCGTCAGCCGTTGGTAGCCCAGGTTGATGTAATCCTCGGCCTTAAACTGCACTTCGGGCGAGACCTGGCCGCTGGCTTGCAAATAATCCAGCACCAGGACGTTGGGATAGGTGGTGGAAGATGTCTGCTCGAAGCAGCCGTTGGGCATTTGCAGCATACTGTCCAGCCCTTCCACCACCTGGCTGACCACGCCAGGGTAGATTTTGACGGTGATGGCCTGCGTGCCGGGGATGGCGTCGGTGGGGATGGCGACGTTGGTCTGGATGGGTTCGCCGACAGTCAAACGGCCGCTTTCGCTCCCGCGTATCTCCTTCCCGTTAGGAACCACCTGCACTTCCTTGCGGATGGCGTCGTTCATCGTGCTGCCCCAGGCGGTGACGGTGAACGGCTGGCGGCCAAACTGGTCGGCGCGGACGCGGAAGTAGACCACTTCGATGTCGTTGGCGGCGATTTCGATGGACTTTTCGCGCTCGTCCAGCAGGGTGAACCAGCTCGCGTCTTCGACGACTAGGCGCACGGTCTGGGCGTCGGGCAGGTAGTTGAAGACGCCCACCGGCACGGCGATTTCGTCGCCGACAGTGAGGGCCAGCGGCAGATTCAAATCCACAAAAAATTCCTGGAAGACGCGCAAGCCACCGGTGGCCGAACCCAAACGGCCGTCTTGTGAACTCGCCAGCGCCGTTAATCGCCAGGTGGTAATCGAATCGGCGACGGGGATGTCTACGACCAGGTTGCCATTGGCGTCCGTCTCGCCATCGGGCAGCCAGAACATGGTTTCGGGGAAGTATTGGCGCAGGCGGGGCGGTTCGCTGCCTGAGGCAGATTTGTCGGCGGCAGGCGCGGCCGTGGGCATGGGGGCCATCTCCTCGACGGCCATCATCACCTCGGCTTCCACCACCATGTCGTTCATCATCATGCCGCCATCCAGCCCCATTCCCGTGCGGCCCAAGGTCGTGCCCACTTGTGAAGCCATCGTCCCGGCCAGCGGCACGGCCGCCGCGCCCAGGGCCACGAACAAGGCGAGAACGGCCGTTCCCCACCGCTTCTGCCACACAAATCCGGCCGCGTGCAGCAAAAAGGCCAGCGGAATCAGCAGCAAAACGACGATTGTCAGCCACAGCCAGGTGTCGTCAGGATTAAAGCTGCCCATGTCGCCCACGACGACCAGCAGCGGCAGCAGCACGACGAAAGCCAGCAGCAGCCAGAGACCCCAACTCAGCGCCCGCTCTTTTTTGCGCCAGGCGATGACCAGCAGCGCAATAAAACTGCCCAAACAGGCCAGCGCCAGCAGGCTCATAATCGTATCGCCGGAGCGCCAGAACACGTCGTTGACCAGGGTGATGAGGCCGTAGAGGAAGATGAGACCAACTACGCCGAGGCCAACGGCCGTACCCAACTTTTTCCAAAAACTACCGGCGCGCCAGACGGCCACGGCCGTAATCCCGCCAATCGCCAGGGCTACGGTCAACATCAGGGCAAACAGACCACCGCTGAGGATGGTGAAGTAATTGTCCTGGTGCTCGTAGGCCAGTTGCATGGCGTCGTCGTGGGAGTTGGCTTGCAGGCTGAAGTTGACCGACTGCGGCGCGGCTTCGGCCAGCGAAGCGGCCGCCGCCCCCTCCTGCGCGGCGCGTAAAGCGGCGTCGGCAACCGGCTGATCGGTGAGCAAATCGGGCACAGAGAAGCCGTGCAGGTCATACTTGGGCTGGAGCAGCTCTTGCTCCAGCATGAAGTAGAGTTTGGCGAAACCGGGGTCTTGCTCGGCCAGGGCGAAGACGGCCTCGTCCACAACGGCCAACCCAATGGCGGAGGCCACCCCTTCGCCGGTTTGCCCGGCGGTGTGGATGGTGAGAACGGCCGTTTCCCCCGGCCTATACTCTTCTTTATCCGGCGCCAGGGTGAGGGCTAAATCGTTGGCCTCGTCCACCAGCACCAGCCGCGTGTCGCGGGCGATGGTCCCGTCGCGCAAGATTTTGTAGGCGTGCAGTTCCAACGTGCCGAAGAAATCGGGGGGTATGTCAACGGCCGTCAACGTCTGGCCGTCGGTAATGGGCAGGGCGCGGGTGCTGATGGTCTGCCCCTCGCGGATGATGTCCAGGTAAACCGCGCCGCTCTGTGCCGAGGTGAGGATCACCAGATTCATCGTCTCGCCCACCTGGTAGATGGGCTTGTCGGGGCGCAGCAGCACCGACTCGGCCTGGTAGCTGCCATCGAAGTAGAAAGTCTGGCTGGCGCTGCGCCCTTGCGCATCGCTGGCGGTGATGGTGAGTTGTTGGTAGGGGTTGGTGGGGGTGATGGGAAATTGGGCGAGGCCGTAGGGGTTGGTAACGGCCGTGTCCGCCAACCCCTCGCTCTGCCACGCCACCGACAATTCGGCTGGGGCCGGCGCGCCATCCGGCGTGCTGACCAGCACGTAGAGCAAATTCTCCACGCCGGAACGGAACTGCCCACCTTCGGGGATGGCCTCAATGATCAGTCCTTGCTCAGACACGGGCAGCGACAACTGCTTGGCTTCAGTCTGGTTGGCCTGGTCGGTGACGCTGGCTTGCAGGTAGAACATGCCCAACCCACCTTCCAAATCACTGCCCACAATAAACCCAGGTAGAGTGAATTCAAATTCGTAACCACCCTGCGCGTCGGTCACCCCTTGCAGGGCGACGGCGTCCTGGCGCTCAAAATCAAACGTGAACCCGGTAAGGGTGATGGCGCTGTCGGCCACCGGCTTGCCAAAAAAGTAGGCGGCGTTTAGGCTGCCGCGCACGACATCGCCAGGGCGGTAATAGGCGCGGTCGGTGGTCAGGGTGACGTTAAATTTGGGCAGCGCGTACCGCTCCACGGTGACGGTTTTTTCCGAGGAGTCACCGCCCAGCGTGGCGGTGATTTTGTAAGGGCCGGTATTCACTTCTCCGGCAAGCTGAAAATCGGCGCTGGCGACGCCAAAAGCGGAGATGGGCACGGTCTGGCGGAAGACAGTATTGCCTTTGCCGTCGGCGATGGCGATTTCCAACGCTTGCCCGGCGGCCGGAACGCGGTCGAAGGTACTCAGCGCCAGGGCGCGCAGGTGAATGACCTGTCCGGGTTGGTAGAGTGGCTTGTCGGTAGTGAGCAGGATGCGGTAGTCACGGCTGAGTGTGATGGGGCGTTCCACGCGGTCGTCGCCCAGGGGAGAGGCGGTTTCGATGATCAGGGTGTAGTCGCTTTGGGCGTCATCGGGCACAGCGAATGCGACATCGGCCGTGCCCAGGCTGTCGGTCTGGCCGCTGTAAACGGTTTGGGCTGCGCCACCGGGAGCTTGCAGCCGGACGTTCACGGTGGCCCCGGTCAGCGGCGCGGCGTCTCGGCTGTCACGCACGGCTACACGCAAAACGGCCGTGCTGCCCGGAACCAGATCGCTCTGGCCCAGGATGATGGTCTCATGTTGGCTCAGGTGGTCGGGCAGGTTGGCGTAGTACCAGCTTAACCCGGCCAACCCAGCCGCCAGAGCAACAAAGACAAGGACGAGAATGATCTGAGCGTTTTTAGACATGATGGCCTCCTGCTATACAAAGGAACGTAAGGGACAAAGGATTGGACAAGAACTATGTTGTGGTTAAAGACGTCGGTCACGGCCGTATAGTTCCATCCTGAGCCGTAAACCATGTTCCGTAATCCGTTTTCCGTCAGCATTTGCCATAGGCCGCACCCTACGGAACACGGATTACGGATTATAGATTACCGAATACAGGTCAAGGCTCTTACAAACTCCCTGGTTTGTATTTTACGCCTGATCAGATAGAATGACGTTATTGCAAATAATTGCAATAAGGAAAATTCGCATGTACGATCTGCAAACCATTCTGGACACCCTGCGCCAGCGCCAATTCCGCATCACACCACAGCGGGAGATGATTATCGCCGCGCTGCTGCAAGGCGAGCCTCACGAGCACCTGACGGCCGAAGCGGTGTTTACCATCGTGCAAGGCCAGGCCAGCGGCGTCAATCTGGCAACGGTGTACCGCACGCTCAACTTCCTGGTGGAGCAAGGGCTGATCCAGCGGGCAGACCTGGGCGAAGGCGGCGTAGTTTACTCGTCGCTGCATCATGGGCCACACATCCACTTGGTTTGCCGCCAGTGCGGGCAGGTGGCAGAGATGGAGGCGTCGCCGCTGGATGGATTGGCGCAGCAGTGCCAGCAGACGCAAGGCTTTGTGGTGGATTTGCACCACGTCTCGCTGCCTGGCCTCTGCGCAGCCTGCGCCACATAACCCCCTTTTGTCCCTTGTATCCCTTTGTTTTTTGTCATCAATTCTTTCAAGGAGAGACAGTAATGAAAACAGGAATCACATGGTCGTTATCACTACTATTATTGCTTATGTTGTCTCTGCTGATGGCGTGTTCGCCAGCGGAGACAGGCGAACTGGCCTTCCGCGCCAATGGCGAGGATTTTGTGCGGCAAGGTTTTGTGTCGAAAGATGGCTGGGAGATTACCTTTGATCATGTCTACGTGAATCTGAGCGACATCACCGCCTACCAAACCGATCCGCCTTACGACGCCCATTCGGCAGCGCCAATTGAAAGCAAAACGCGGGCGGCGCTGCCTGGCGTACATCTGGTGGATCTGGCCGAGGGTGGCGCGGACGCGGAACCACTGTTCATTGGCGCAGCGGCCGATGCGCCGGCCGGGCAGTTTAACGCACTGTCGTGGCGGATGGCCCCGGCGGCCGATGGCGCGGCGGCGGGCAGCACTCTGGTGATGGTGGGCACGGCCGTTGCCGGTTCCCAAACCATCCCCTTCACCATTAGCATCCCTACCAGCTACGAATACTGGTGCGGCGACTACGTGGGCGATGGGCGCAAAGGCATCCTGGCAGCCAACAGCACAACCGACCTGGAACTGACCTTCCACTTCGACCATATCTTCGGCGACGCCGCTACACCGGCCGACGATGACCTGAACCTGGGCGCGCCCGGTTTTGCCCCGTTTGCGGCCGTGGCCAGCGGCGGCCAACTCAATGCCACCCTGAGCGACCTACAAGCGCAAATGGACCCGGCCGCGTATCAGGCGTTGGTAGACATTTTGCCCAGCCTGGGGCACGTCGGCGAAGGGCATTGTCACAGCCAGTAGGGCCGCTGAATTCACTTGAAAGCCCTGGAAGCGCAGGCGTTTCGCCTGCCAGGGCGGACGTCCCGTCCGCGCTCCCATTTTCACAGGATAACCATGAAACGACAGATTTGGTGGACAGCCGCGTTGGTCTGGCTGCTGGCGGGAACGGCGACAGCCGCCGCGCACGGAGCCAAGATTGAGTATAGTCTGGACACAGTGATTCAAATTCAGGCGCGTTATGATTCCGGCGAGCCGATGGGCGGCGGGCAGGTGGTGGTGTATGCGCCCAACGACCCGGCGACGCCGTGGTTGACAGGGGTGGCGGATGAGAACGGCCGTTTTACCTTCACCCCTGACCCCGCTTTGCCCGGAACCTGGGACGTACAGGTGCGGCAGGCGGGGCATGGCGACATCATCCACATTCCCGTGGGCGGCGGCAGCCAAGCCGCCGCGGCCGGCTACACGACGCCACAAATCATCCTCATGTCGGCCAGCGTGGTGTGGGGCATGGTGGGCACGGCGCTCTATTTCTCGCGGAGGCCAGCCCATGCACATTCCTGATGGCATCTTACCGACGAGCGTGTTGGTGGGCGGCTACGCCGTGACTGGCGTCGCGACGTGGCTTTCGCTGCGCAAAATCAATCAGCAGGCGAATCCGCAGGCAGGCGTGCCCAAAGCCGCCCTGCTGACGGCCGCCTTCTTCGTCGCTTCGTGGATTCACATTCCCGTGCCACCGACCAGCGTGCATCTGGTGCTAAACGGACTGCTGGGGGTGGTCCTGGGCTATTACGCCTTCCCGGCCATCCTCATCGGCCTGTTTTTGCAGGCCATCATGTTCCAACATGGCGGCCTGACAACGTTGGGTGTGAACGCGGCGATGATGGGCATTCCGGCGCTGCTGGCTTATGGCCTCTTCCGGTTGGGGCTGCGGCTGGCCCCGGCCGATCCCGCCAGCCCTAAGCAGCGAACCATCATCGGTGCGGCGGCGTTTGTCGCCGGGGCGGTGGGGCTGGCGCTGGCGGCGTTCATCGCCTTCAGCCTGCTCATCACCACCATTCCGGCCACGCTGGCTGTGGAGATGGAACGGGCAGCCGTCACCGCCCTGACATTGGCCCATTTGCCCCTGGCGCTGATCGAGGGCGTGTTTACCGTCTTCGTCGTGGCTTTTCTGCTGCGGGTGAAGCCGGAGATGATGGCTAACGGCCGTAAGCGGTAATCGGTAGGGTGCTGCCTCTGGTAAGTGCCAACGGAACACGGAACACGGATTCCCAAATACGAACCCTATGGATTTAGGACTGGAACAATTCGCCTATCTCGACTCGCCCATACACCGGTGGGAGGCGCGGACGCGGCTGGTGGGGCTGCTGGCGCTAATTTTTGCCTTCTCGTTTGTGCAGCAGATGGCACTGCTGCCGATGATGGGCCTGGTTACGGCCGTTCTCTTCCTCCTCTCGCGCCTGCCCATCACCTTTTGGTTCAACCGCCTGCGCTATCCGGGCATTTTTCTGCTGGCGGTGGCCGTGCTGCTGCCCTTTTTTAGCGGGCAGACAGTGCTGTGGCAGCTTGGCCCGCTGGCGCTGCGGCAGGAAGGGCTGCTGGAGTTTTTGCTCATTTTCGTCAAATTCGTCTGCATTCTCACCATCAGCCTGGTGCTGTTTGGCGCGGCTCCGTTTCTGACAACCATCAAGGCGATGCGGGCGCTGCGCCTGCCGCCCATCCTGGCCGACATGCTGCTGCTGACCTATCGCTACATCTTTGAATTAGGCCACGATTTGCGCACGATGGAGCGGGCAATGCGGCTGCGCGGCTTTGCGGCCGGGCGGTTGAGCGCGCGCGGCGCGCGCGCGTTGGCGGCCGTAGCCGGTACGCTGTTGGTGCGCAGCTATGAACAATCGGAGCGGGTGTATCAGGCGATGGTGCTGCGCGGTTATGGGCAAACGGTAGCCCGGCCGGCCGACGGGTTTATGACTACCGGGCGAGATTGGGCGGCGTTAACGGCCGTTCTGCTCGTCGCCCTGGGCTTTGTTCTGGCGGAGGCGATGTTAGGATGAAACCTATTATGGAAAGAGCAGAGGAGATGGGGAGAGAAACTCGCTCCCCATCTCCCCATCTCCCCATCTCCCCTGCGGCGCTGCACGCGCGTGACCTGTCGTTTGCTTACAGCGCCGAGCGGGTTGTGCTGCACGGCCTGAATCTCACCATTGCTCCTGGCGAACGAGTAGGGGTGATTGGCCCCAACGGGGCGGGCAAGACGACATTGTTTCATCTATTTTGTGGCGTGTTGGCCCCATCCGGGGGAGTGGTGGAACTGTTTGGCGAGCAGGTAAGGAACGGCCGTTTCCATCCCCAGGTCGGTCTGCTCTTCCAAAATCCCGACGACCAGCTCTTCAGTCCATCGGTGTGGGACGACGTGGCTTTTGGCCCGCAAAACCTGGGCCTGTCACCGGCCGACGTGCAGGCCAGAGTCGCGTCTGCGCTGGCCCTCACCGGCACAACCGACCTGGCCCAGCGCCCGCCCCATCACCTCTCCGGCGGCGAAAAGCGCATGGTCTCCATCGCCGGGGTGTTGGCGATGCAGCCCCGGCTGGTCATTTACGACGAGCCGAGCGCCAACCTGGACATTCGCGCCCGCCGCCGCCTGATTCGTTTCCTGCAAAACACATCGGAGACCATGCTCATCTCCGCCCATGACCTGGAGCTGATCCTGGAAGTGTGTGACCGGGTGCTGCTGCTGGACGAGGGCTGCATCATCGCCGACGGCCCACCGCGCCAGGTGATGGACGATGTGACCCTGATGGAAGCCCACGGCCTGGAGCGCCCCCACTCGCTGACGCCCCATTCCCATCGATGAGAGTGCAAGGAGACTCTTCCGATGGCAAACTTGTGGCGAGCGCCAGCCGAACCATCCCGTTACCGTGATCCAGCGGCGTCATTGTCGCCGATCTCTTCCCGCACCACCACCTGCGCCAAAATCGAATGGAAGTCGGTCAGGGCAAAGCGCCCCGCGCCCAGAGTGAGGGTATTGGCCGTGCCCGCCGCCACGCCGCAGCGCACAGCCTCGGCCAAAGGCAGGCCGGTGGTGAAGCCATAAGCCAACCCCGCCAGCAAACAATCACCCGACCCCACCGCGCTTTGCGCGGCGACAGGAGGCGTGTAAACGCGCAGCAGTTCGCCGTTCCCGGCGGCAATCGCCCCGTCCTGGCCCAACGACAACAGCACAATCGTCTCATAACGGGCGGCGATGTCGGCAGCGGCGGCGGCGTAATCGGCTAAACTGTGCAGCGGGCGGGCGGTGAGGGCGCCGATTTCGGCCTGATTGGGCTTGATGAGAAACGGCCGTGCCGCCACCCCATCACGCAATGCCTCTTTACTGCTGTCCAGATAGGTCGGCACATTGGCCGCGTGGGCGATTTCGATGAGCGTGGCGTAGAAATCGGGCGGCGCGCCCGGCGGCAGGCTGCCGGAGAGCGTCACGGCAGCAAACCGGCCGACAATCGCCTGGAAATGGTCTACCAGGGCGGTCACTGTGTCCGGCGGCAGCGGTGCGCCATTTTCATAGATTTCGGTCATCACCCCCGTTGCCTCATCCAGAATAGAAAGACAGGTGCGCGATTCAACATCGGTTGGCGTGAAATCGGTGGCAATGCCTTCACGGTGCAGCCCGGCGGCGATAAACTGGCCGGCGCAGCCGCCCACCCAACCGGCGACAACCGGCTTTGCGCCCAACTGTTGCAGCGCGCGGGCGACATTACAGCCCTTGCCGCCCGGCAGGGCGATCACCGTGGTCGGGCGATGGATTCGGCCGAGCCGGAAGGCGGGCACGGTGACGGTTTTATCTATGGCGGCGTTGGCGTTCAGGCATAAAATCATGGTGCGTCTCAACACAACTCAGCTTTACCGGCCGAACCGCAGAAACGGATTCGCTCGCGCACGGCTTCCATTTGGGCAGCGCGGCCGGCCGCCAGATAGGGACGTGGGTCAACCAGGTCTGGGGATGTGGCGAGGGTGTGGCGCACGGCCGTTGTAAACGCTTTGTTCAACTGAGTCGCCACGTTCACCTTACACAAGCCCATTTGAATGCCCTGGGCAATGTCGGCGTCGGTGACGCCCGACGAACCATGCAGCACCAGCGACGCATTCACCAATGCCCGAATCGCCCGCAGCCGCGCCAGGTCCAGGGTGACGTGTTTCTCCTTCAGCCCATGCACCGATCCCAGGGCAATCGCCAATGTATCCACGCCGGTGGCCCGAACAAATTCAGCGGCGGCGGCAGGGTCGGTCAGGGCGATGGCCGCCGGGTCGAAGGGCGCGCCATCCGGCTTGGGCACTTCGCCGATTTCCGCTTCCAGGCAGACGCCGGCCGCCTGCGCCGCTTCACGCAGTCGCCGGGTGATGGCAACATTGTCGGCGAAGTGCAGTTCAGCGCCGTCAAACATGACAGAGGTGAAGCCCAGGGCGATGGCTTGCAGCACTTCGGTTTCGTTGGCGTGGTCCAGATGCAGGGCGACGGGCACATCTACGCTGGCGGCGGCAATCTGGCCGATAGCCGCCACATATTGCAGGCCGCGCACTTCATTGCCCTGGCCGATGTAGCCCAGGGCGCGATGGCTGACCTGAATCATCACCGGCGCATTTTCAGCCTGCGCCGCGGCGACGATGGCCTGGACCTGTTCTAGGGTATTGGCGTTGAACGCCCCCACAGCAAACCCTTCGCGCTGGGCGCGCAGGAGCCAGGGTTTGAGGTTACATAGTGTCATGGGATCTCCGTGGTATTCCGCCGCTTACGGCGTGAGAATGATTTTGCGGTGGGTGAGTTGGTGCGCGCCAATTTGGGCGAAGATGTCCGGGGCGGCGGCAAGAGGGCGGCGGTGGGAGATCATGGTCTCCATGTCCAGCCCGCCGTCAAGCAGCGCTGCCACCGTATCCGTCCATTCATGGCCGGGAAAGGGCGCGGAGTAAGACATGAAGCAGCCGATGATGCTCAATTCGCGGCGCATCATCTCCTCGATGAACGACAGCGGCAGGCTTTGGTCGAGCGGCTGGTTGCCGCCGCAGATGATTTTGCCGCGTGGCCGGGTGATGGGCACGCTTTGCCGCAGGGCTTGGGGCACGCCGGCCGCTTCCAAAGTGATGTCTACGCCGTCGCCGGTTAACCGGCGCACTTCGGCGACCACGTCTACCTGCCGGGGATTGAGGGTGACGTGCGCGCCCAACTGCCGCGCTGTCGCCAGGTTGTCGTCGGAGACATCGGTGCAGATGATGAGGCTGGCGCCGAGGATGCGCAGCCACTGCACGATCATCAGCCCAATCGAACCAGCGCCGAGGGTAACGGCCGTTTGCCCCGCCTGAAAATCGCCCAAAGCCAGCATGTGGCGCGCCACTGTAGATGGCTCAATCAGCGCCGCATAAGCAAATGGCAGCTCATCTGGCACGATGAGGGCGTTACGCTCTGGCAGTTCCAGGTAGTCGGCAAAGCCACCATGTTCCCGCGAACCGATAAAGGAGTAACTGTGGCAGGCCGAATAATAGCCGCGTTGGCACTGCTCGCAGGCAAAACAGGGCACAACCGGAATAACGGCCGCGTGTTTGCCAATCAGGTCCGGGCTGACGCCCTCGCCAACGCTGTCAATAATCCCGGCGACCTCGTGACCCAGAATAAGCGGGTACAGACGATGGCCAGAAACATAGCGCTTAATGTCCGAGCCGCAGATAGATGCGGCCTGCACGTGCAGCCGCACATAACCGGCTCGCGGTGTTGGGGTGGGTGCATCACAATAGACCATCACCCCCTTGTCTTGCAAAACAACTGCTTTCATACTTCACGTTCCTTTGAAAATCGAATCTATTCAATCCGGCGCGTGATGGCGTCCAGGTGGGAAAATTCAGCCAACAAGGTGCGCGAGACGCGGCGGTAAACCTGGAAAAGCGCCTGGTAACGGGCGTGGCGCTGGGGGTCGGGCGTATAAACGCGGCGCTGGGGCAGCAGGCGGTCTACGCAGTTGCCGGCGTTGTCGGTGTGGCCGGTGGCCTGAGCGGTGAGGGCGAAGAGACCCAGTCCATGGCCTCCAGCACGGCCGTTTCCCTGCTGCGCCACGACAAACGGCCGTCCATACACGTCCGCCTTAATCTGGCACCACAGGGCGCTCTGCGTCGCCCCGCCCGACCCCAAATACTCACTCACGTGGACGCCATGCGCCTGGGCGATCTGCAAATTATCGTAGACGGCAAAGGCGCAGCCCTCCATGATGGCCCGCAGCATGTCGGCGCGGGTGGTGGTGTAAGACAGGCCAAAGAACACACCGCGCGCGACGCTGCTCCACAGCGGCGTGCGCTCGCCGGCCATATAGGGCAGGAAAATAAGGCCATTGGCGCCCGGCGGTGATTGGGCGGCCTGCAGGCTGAAGAGTTCAAAAGGGGATTGGGGGATGAGGGAGGAAACGGCCGTTTCCATCTGCCCAAATTGATCGCGAAACCAGCCCAATGAACCACCGCCCACCGTGCCCGCCTGCAATAGATACTGCCCCGGCAGCACGTGGTGCGAAAAAATCAGACGCGGCTCAACGACGACATGGTCCAGGCTGATGCCCACGCCGCCAGCCTGCCCACCCTGCTCGTTGGTCTGGCCGGGGCGGGTTACGCCGGCGCCCAGCGCGCCGACGGCCGCATCCAGGCAGCCGGCAATCACCGGGATGCCCGGCTTCAGGCCCATTTGCGCCGCCGCCGCCGCCGTCAGGCCGCCGACCACATCGGTGCAGGCGCAAAGGCGCGGCATTTTTTCCGACGGCACGCCAATCTTGTCCAGCGCCCAATCCGACCAGCGCTCCTGGGCAATGTCGAAAAAGTGATAGCCATACGCCTGAGTGTAATCACAGGTAAACTCGCCGGTCAGCCGGGCGACGATGAAGCCGGTGGCGGCTAAAAACTGATGGGCGGCGGCAAAAATTTGCGGCCGCTGCCGCTGCATCCAGAGCAGCTTGGGCGTGATATAGGCCGCATCCAGTGGATTAGCGGCCAGGCTAACCAGCCGCGACGCTTCGGGCAGGGCGTTGAGCCAGGCCGTTTCATCGGCGGCGCGGCGGTCCAACCAGATCATGGCCGGGGCCAACGGTTTGGCCTGCTCGTCCACCGGAATCAGCGTCCAGCCGACGCCATCCACGCCAATGCCGGCCACTTCATCGGCCGCCACGCCGCCTTCGGCCAGCGCTTGCGGTACCGTGGCGCAGACGGCCTGCCACCAGATATTGGCGTCAATTTCGGCCCACAGGGGATGGGGGCGATGGAGGTTGTAGGCGAAGGTTGTTTCGTGGATGAACGCGCCGGTGGTGGTGTAGACGGCCGTTTTTGTCCCTGAAGTCCCCACGTCAATCGTTAAAATGCAGCGCTGCGCCATGTTAGCCTCTGGTTCCGGTCCACCGATGACCCAGATGGCAAAAATCTGGGTCATCGGTGGATCATTACTCCCACAACGCTTGCCAACTGTCTGCGCCTTCCCAGAGGAAGACCTGGCCTTTGATGAGGCGGCAGTTTTTGTCAATGGCGGCGATGGCGGCCATGTCAGCGTCGGTTAAGGGAGGGGTAACGGCCGTTTGCAAATTGCTCACATATTGGTCACGATAGATCGAAAAAGGGATAGGAACCTGCCCCCGCTGCACCGCCCATTTAATACACACCACCGCCGGATGCACACCCAGCCGTTCGGCGATGGCTACAATCACCGGATCTTCAATATCCACCGTGTCTTCGGGCGTCTTGTCCCGGTCGGGCCGCGCCGGCGAGCCAATGGGCGAAAACCCAATGGGAACGATGCTGTTGTCCAGGCAAAATTGGAAGAGTTCTGGCTGCTGAAAATGGGGATGGAGTTCCATTTCGTTGGCCGCCGGTTTGATGCGCGCGTCACGCAGCAGCAGCGTCAGCTTGGAGATGCTCATGTTAGACGTGCCGATATGACGGACCAGACCCAAATCAACCAATCTTTCCATTTGTCGCCAGGTTTTCATGAAGTTGTCGTGGATGTAGGGCACGGCGTGCGGGTCACGGGAGTCCACATCTACGCCAGGGGCATGGTGGTTGGGAAACGGCCAATGGATGAGATAGAGGTCGAGATAGTCTAGCTGTAAATCGGCCAGCGACTGCCGGCAGGCGGGGATCACGTCGGCTTCGGCGTGTTTGTCGTTCCACAGTTTGGAGGTAATCCACAGTTCCTGGCGGCTGACCAGGCCGCTGCCCAAGACGCGGCGCAGCGCGTGACCGATGAGGTGTTCGTTGCCGTAGACGGCGGCGCAATCTATGTGGCGATACCCGGCGGCGATGGCGTTTTGTACGGCCGCTGCCACCTCCTCCCCCGAAAAGCGATCCGAGCCAAATGTGCCCAAACCTATGGCCGGCAGCCTGGCGCCGGTATAGAGCGTACGGTAAGGAACAGCGGCCGGGTCAATGCCATCGGCGGCCAGGGTAAACTGTAATGCAGTATGAGCTTGGGTCTGAATCATCTCATCCTCCTGATAGTGGCGTGCAGGTGTAAAAAGGGGGAAACGGCCGTTTCCCATTCGTATGTTACCCGTAACATATCGGCTTAAAAAAATGCCCTGTGCCCGATATGGTATGCGTAACTTATATTACCGATTTAACCGCAGCATGTCAATATGGCAATCCCTCTTTTTGCCAGGTTGTATCTATTTTACCTAAAAAGTATTGACAATCTTTGTGGCTATGTTACAATGTTACCCATAACATGTTACGCATATCATGTTAATCGGTTGAGGAGAAAAAGCATGTCTACCATCCGAGATGTCGCCCAAAAAGCCGGGGTCGCCAGCATGACGGTTTCCCGCGTTATCAACAACTCCGGCTACGTCAGCGAAGAGACGCGCATCAAGGTGGAGTCGGCCATTGCCGAACTTGGCTACGTGCCCAACATGCTCGGTCCCAGCCTGCGCTTTAAACAGACCAACACCCTCGCCCTGGTCCTCACTGACATCACCAACCCGTATTGGACCACCCTCGCCCGTGGCGTTGAAGACGCCGCCCAAGAAAAAGGGTACAGCGTCATCTTATGCAACACCGATGAATCCTCCGAAAAACAAGCCCAATATCTAAACATGCTGCTCAAGCGGCGCATTGATGGCATCCTGCTGGTCCCCGCTCACAGCGCCACCGACGCCGTCCAGACCATCCAAAAACAAAACATCAGCGTTGTGGTGTTGGACCGCGATGTCCGCAACGCCAACGTAGACATCGTGCGCAGCGACTCGTTTGACGGCGCGTACAAACTGACCTCCCATCTACTTGAATTGGGGCATCGGCACATCGCCATCCTCTCCGGGCCACGGCATGTATCCACCTCGACCGAACGTGTGGACGGGTTTTGCCAGGCCATGCAAGAAGCGGGCCTGGAACACAATACCAACAACATCTACTGGGGCAGTTTCAGCCTACATTCGGGCTGCGAAATGACCGAAGCGGCGCTGCAAGCCACGCCGCGCCCCACTGCTTTTGTGGCTGTCAATAACTTCATCGCCAACGGTGCGCTGCAAACCCTGAACAGACACAATCTGCGCGTGCCGGGAGATATGTCGCTTGTATCGTTTGACGACATACCGGTTATCTTAAATCCATCACCCTTTCTGACGGTTGTGGTGCAGCCAGCTTATGAAATGGGCTACAGGGCGACACAGCTTCTATTGGCGCGTTTGCAAAACGAAGGGCCAGAAGAACTGCAACGCATTATTTTGCCCACCGAGTTGTTTGTTCGACAGTCAAGCGCCCCACCGCCAGCGTAAGCATCCTAATTGCGCGCGCTCATGGAATACGCCGCAAGAGTACACGGGTGTCTACTATGATTGCTATCAACCAAACCGCAGCAACGGCCGTGTCTCGTCCCACGAGTCAACTGGACTGATTCGCCCAAAGGAGGATTTATGGAGTGAACTTTGTGAGCAAACGGTAGCTTATCAACGCGGCCATCAATGCTTATTGCGGCCGGACAAGGTCCTAACCTTGAGCGGCCATTTACCCAAAATCAATTTCAGAGAGGAGAATTTTGTATGAAAAACAGATTGTTTGTAATCCTTTTGAGCGCCCTGGTTGCCATTTTTGTCCTGGTGGGTTGTTCCTCGGCTACAGAACAGCCAGCCGAGACCGCCAGCGAAGACGTGTACATTGCCGTCATCTCTAAAGGCTTCCAGCATCAGTTCTGGCAAGCTGTCAAGGCGGGCGCCGAACAAGCGGCTACCGATTTGGGCGTTACCATCACCTTTGAAGGCCCAGAGACGGAAGCGATGGTAGACAAGCAGGTAGAAATGGTGCAAGCCGCCCTGGACAAAAACCCGGCTGCCCTGTGCCTGGCCGCCCTGGATACCCAGGCTTTGCTGCCCCTTCTGGAACGCGCCCAGGCCGCTGGCATCCCGGTTGTCGGGTTTGACTCTGGCGTCGCCAGCGACATCCCGGTCACCACAGCCGCGACTGACAACATCGCCGCTGCGGCCATGGCCGCCGACAAAATGGCCGAACTGATTGGTGGATCGGGTCAGGTGGCCGTCATCGTCCACGACCAGACCAGCCAGACCGGCATTGACCGCCGCGACGGCTTTGTCAATCAGATGGCCACAAAATATCCCAACATCGAAATCGTGGACATTCAGTACGGCGCTGGCGACCAGTTGAAATCCACCGACCTGGCAAAAGCGATCATCCTGGCCCATCCCGACCTGAAAGGTTTCTTTGGCGCGAACGAAGGTTCGATCATCGGTGTATTGAATGCCGTGTCCGAACTGGGCAAAACCGGCCAGATCGTGGTCATCGGTTATGATTCTGGCAAACAGCAGATGGACGCCATCCGCGCCGGGACGGAAGCTGGGGCCATCACCCAGGACCCAATTGGCATCGGTTACAAATGTGTCGAAGCGGCCGTCAAAGCCCTGAACGGCGAGACCCTGCCAACGACCATTGACACCGGTTTCCATTGGTACGATGCGACCACTATTGACTCGGACACGATCAAACCGCTGTTGTACGAATAGAGTTTGACCCTTTTCAGGTGCGACGCATTTTTACAAGTGCGTCGCACCTTGCTTGAATACCGCCTGAGGGATTGACCCATGGATAACGTCCTGGTTTTAATGGAAGGGATAGACAAGAGTTTTCCCGGCGTTCACGCGCTCGATCATTGCCAGTTTGAACTGCGGGCCGGTGAGGTACATGCTTTGGTAGGCGAAAATGGCGCCGGCAAATCAACAATGATGAAGGTGCTGGCGGGTATTTATGCAAAAGATGAAGGTCGGATTCTGTATAAGGGGAACGAAGTAGAGATTACCAGCCCCCGAGCCGCGCAGCAGTTGGGCATTGGCATGATCCACCAGGAATTGAATTTGATGCCGCATTTGACGGTGGCGCAAAACATTTTTATCGGCCGGGAGCCGCGACAGAAAATTGGCTTTTTGTTGGACGAAAAGAAAATCAACGAGCAAGCGGTGGAATTGTTTGAGCGGATGCACTTGAAGCTAGACCCGCGCACCAAAGTAGCCGATTTGACCGTCGCTATGCAGCAGATGGTGGAGATTGCCAAGGCGCTCTCCTTTAATTCCGAAGTGTTGATTATGGACGAGCCAACGGCCGCTCTCACCGACACCGAGATTGAGGAGTTGTTCACGTTCATTCGTAAACTGCGGGTGCAAGGGGTGGGCATTGTCTACATTTCGCACCGATTAGAAGAGTTGAAGCAAATTTCTGACCGCATCACGGTGATGCGTGACGGCCGTTACGTGCAAACGACACCCACCGCTGCCGTCACCATTGACGAGATCATCAGCCTCATGGTTGGCCGCATCATCTACGAAAGCGCCCCGGAAATCCCCGAAGACGCCAGCCAGGAGATCGTCCTCGAAGTGAAAAACCTCAACCGCGGCAAGGTTCTCAAAGACATCAACTTTAGCCTCAAAAAAGGGGAAATCCTCGGCTTTGCCGGACTCATGGGCGCCGGGCGCACAGAAGTCGCCCGCGCCGTCTTTGGCGCCGACCGCATAGACTCTGGCGAGATTTACGTGAAGGGTCAGCAGGTGCAAATCAACAGCCCCGGCGACGCCGTGCGACACGGCATCGGCTATCTATCGGAAGATCGCAAGCGGTATGGCCTGACGCTGGGCATGAACGTGGAAACCAACATCGTGCTGGCCGCTCTGAGCAAGTTCGTCAAGCCTGGAGGCTGGGTCAATTTTGCCAAAACACGCGAGACAGCCGACCATTACGTCAAAGCGTTGTCCATTAAAACACCGGGCATCCAACAAAAGGTCAAAAATCTATCCGGGGGCAACCAACAGAAAGTGGTCATTGGCAAGTGGCTGACGGCCGACACCGAAATTCTGATCTTCGATGAACCGACGCGCGGCATTGACGTGGGCGCCAAGAGCGAGATTTACAGATTACTCAACGATTTGACCCAACAGGGCAAGTCCATCATCATGATCTCGTCCGAATTACCGGAAGTTCTGCGCATGAGCCACCGGGTCATCGCTATGTGCGAAGGGCGCATCACCGCAGAGATGCCCGTCGCCGAAGCGACGCAAGAAACGATTATGAAGTATGCGACCCAACGCAGCGGCAGCCAGCAGCAAGATGCCGCCTCACTTTTAGCCCAAGGTGGAAATAACTGATGGAAACAACTCTCACCCCCAAGAATTTGTTCGTCCGTTCGGACGCCACCCAAAAAATTCTGGCCTTCGGCGGCCTGATTGCGATGTTTATTGTGTTTTCGCTGGCTTCGCCGAACTTTTTGCAGTTTAGCAATATGGTGAATATATTGTTGGCAACGGCCGTTAATGGCGTCCTGGCTCTCGGCGTCACATTTGTCATCATCACCGGCGGCATTGACCTGTCTGTGGGCACGGTGATGACCATTTCGGCCGTGATGACCGGCGTTTTTATCACCTTCTGGGGCCTGCCCGTGCCCATCGGCGTCATGGGTGGACTCATGACCGGCGCGCTGGCTGGGGCCATCAACGGCACGGTTATCGCCAAAATGAGAATACCCCCCTTCATCGCCACCCTGGGCATGTTGTACATCGCTAAAGGCTTGTCGCTGGTCATCTCCGGGTTGAAGCCCATTTATTTCACCGACACCCCATCCTTCGCCAAAATCGCCATGGGTTCCGTCACCGGCGCCATCATTCCCGGCTTCAACATCCCCAACGCCGTCCTCATCTTCTTCGGCGCGGCCATCGTCGCCCATATCATCCTCACCAAAACGGTCCTGGGACGTTACACCTTCGCCCTGGGCAGCAACGAAGAAGCCACCCGCCTCTCCGGCGTCAACGTCGCCGCCTGGAAAATCGCCGTCTACACCCTGGCCAGTACCTTTGCCGGTCTAGGCGGCGTCATGATTGCTGCCCGGCTGAACTCGGCGCAGCCGGCTCTGGGCGCGGGGTATGAGCTGGACGCGATTGCGGCCGTTGTCATCGGCGGCACATCCCTCAGCGGTGGTGAAGGCACGATTCTGGGCACAGTGATTGGCGCGTTTGTCATCAGCGTCCTCACCAACGGCCTGCGCATCCTCTCCGTACCCCAGGAATGGCAAATCGTCATCACCGGGGCCATTGTCATCCTGGCCGTTTACGCCGACATTCTGCGCCGCGGCCGGCAGAAATAGAAGATTACAGGGCATGGCTAAAAAAGTATTTGTTAGCGGCTGCTACGACCTGTTACACAGCGGGCACATTGCTTTCTTTAATGAAGCAGCTTCCTACGGCGACCTCTACGTCGCCCTCGGTTCCGACAAAACCGTCTTCGACCTGAAAGGCCGGACGCCGGTTAACAGCGAAGATGAACGGCTATTCATGGTGAAAGCGGTGAAGTGTGTTAAAGACGCCTTCATCTCGCAAGGCTCTGGCATGTTGGACTTTTTGGCCGAATTTCAGGCCGTTCAACCCGACCTCTTCATCGTCAATGCCGACGGCCACACCCCCTATAAACAACAACTTTGCCAGGAATATGGCGTGGAATATCTGGTGCTGCACCGCGAGCCGCACGCCGGTCTGACGCCCCGTTCTTCCACTTCTCTGCGCACCATCCACCAGATGCCCTTTCGCATTGATCTGGCCGGTGGTTGGCTGGACCAGCCCTTTGTCTCCCGCCATTATCCCGGCGCAGTGATCACCATCTCCATTGAACCGACGCTGCAATTCAACGACCGCAGCGGCATGGCTTCCAGCACCCGCCGGGCGGCGATTGACATGTGGGGACCACGTTTGCCTATCGGCGACCCGGAAAAAATAGCCAAAATCCTTTTCTGCTACGACAACCCGCCGGGCACTAAGGAAATCTCTGGTTCGCAAGACGCCATCGGCCTGGTTTTACCCGGTCTGGCAAAGGCCAATTACGCCGGTGAATATTGGCCGGTCAGCATTGAGCGGCTGCAAGATGAATTGGCGCTGCAATTTGTAGAGAACGCCCTCTATCTGGTGACGCTTGGCCCGCGCCACGCCGAATACGCCGTGCTGGCCGATACGCGCATCACCCCAGAGCGGGCCAAAGCGTTGGCCGACCCGACCGAGACATGCTGGCAAGCCATCCAGCAGCGGGACATAGTGGCGTTCGGCCGTTCCGTACGCGAATCGTTTGAGGCGCAAATCGCCATGTTCCCCAACATGATGAACGAGTCGGTGGCGGCGCTGATTGCGCAGTACCGCGATGTGGCCCTGGGCTGGAAGTTGTCCGGCGCGGGCGGCGGCGGCTATCTAATTCTGGTCTCTGACCAACCGATTGAAAACGCGGTGCGCGTCATTGCGCGGCGTGAGCATGAATAAAGAATGAGATTGGAGATTAGAGATCGTGCGTCTCCAATCTCTAATCTCTAATCTCCGGCATGGTTCACCGAGCGAAACATCTTCTTTACAAATTTACGCTGAATTGTCATTCTGAGCGGAGTCTTCGGAGCGAAGAATCCCTGTGGCTTAGTCAAGTGAACGGGATGCTTCACTCCGAAGACTCCGTTCAGCATGACACGCCTTCTTGCTAGATTTGCAAAGCACAGAGTACTTAGAATGAACCATGCCCAATCTCCAAACTAAAAAGAGGTTATCGAACATTATGAAAACAGCACTTGTTTGTGGCGCTGGTGGGTTTATCGGCGGCCATCTGGTTCAGAAGTTGAAGGATGAGGGGTATTGGGTGCGCGGCGTGGACATTAAGGCGCATGAATACCGGCCAACGGCCGCTGACGATTTCCAGCTGCTCGATTTGCGCCAGGAAGCCAACTGCCGCGCGGCGCTGACGCTCAACGGCGGCACATTCGACGAGGTTTATCAGTTGGCGGCCGACATGGGCGGCATGGGCTTCATCCACTCCGCCGAGTGCGAGATTATGCACAACAGCGCCCTGATCAACATTTCACATGACCCATCAGGCGGCCGAATTGGGTGTGCCGCGCTACTTCTTTTCGTCGTCGGTGTGCGTGTACCGCGACATGCAGCCCGGCGAGCCGGAAATGACCGAAGCGGAAGCCATTCCGGCCAACCCGGACAACGAGTATGGCTGGGAAAAGCTGTACTCGGAGCGCATGGCGCTGGCTTACGAACGCAACCAGGGCATGACAGTGCGCATCGCCCGCTTCCAAAACTGCTACGGCCCTTATGGGACCTGGACCGGCGGGCGCGAAAAAGCCCCGGCGGCCATCTGCCGCAAGGTGGCCGAAGTGGAAGATGGCGGCACGATTGAGGTATGGGGGGATGGCACGGCCGTTCGCTCTTATACCTACGTCACCGACATGGTGGACGGCATCTACCGCCTGATGCACTCCGACCTGGTCGGCGCGGTCAACATCGGCTGCCCTGAATATGTCAGCGTCAATGAACTGGTGACGGCCGTTGCCGAAGTCGCCGGTAAAACCATCCATGTCAAACACATCCACGGCCCCGTCGGCGTGCAGTCGCGCAACTTCAGCAACGAACGCATCTACACCACCGGCTGGCAGGCCAACTACTACCTCCAACAAGGCATCGCCGCTACCTACCCCTGGGTCGAGGCCCAGGTGAAGGCGAAGCGCGGGTATTAGTGGAAAGAAGGAGCCATGAACCGATGAATGTAAATCCGCCACACAATCGTTTGGTAGGCAGCCCGCCCAAGATTGGCATTCGGCCGGCGATTGACGGCCGTCGCCAGGGCGTGCGCGAATCGTTAGAAGAGACCACCATGACCATGGCCCGCACGGTGGCCGATTTCCTCAGCGCCAACCTGCGCCACGCCAACGGCCTGCCGGTGGAGTGCGTCATCGCCGACAGCTGTATTGGTGGGGTGAAAGAGGCGGCGGAAACGGCCGTTAAATTCCAGCGTGAAGGCGTCGGCCTCTCCATCACCGTCACCCCCGCCTGGTGCTACGGCTCGGAAACCATGGACATGGACCCACTCATCCCCAAAGCGGTCTGGGGCTTCAACGGCACAGAGCGTCCCGGCGCGGTCTATCTGGCGGCGGTGATGGCCGCCCACGCGCAGAAAGGGCTGTCGGCGTTTAGCATTTACGGCCGTGATGTGCAAGACAGCGGCGACACCACCATCCCCGCCGACGTGCAAGAAAAGCTGCTGCGCTTCGCCAAAGCCGGATTAGCCGCCGCCGCCATGCGCGGCCAATCCTACCTGGCGATGGGCGGCGTTTCCATGGGCATCGCCGGTTCCATCGTGGATCAGCCCTTCTTCGAGAGCTACCTGGGGATGCGCGTGGAAACGGTAGACATGAGCGAATTCAGCCGCCGCCTGAACCAGAACATCTTTGATCCCGACGAATACGACAAGGCGCTGGCCTGGACCAAAGCCAACTGTCCTGAAGGCCAGGATTACAATTCGCCGCAGCACAAACGCAGCCGCGAGCAGCAAGACAGCGATTGGCAAGTCTCGGTCAAAATGGCGCTCATCGCCCGCGATCTGATGGTGGGCAACCCGCGCCTGGCGGAATTGGGTTACGCCGAAGAGGCCAACGGCCACAACGCCCTGGCGGGCGGCTTCCAGGGACAGCGCCAATGGACCGATTATTATCCCAATGGCGACTACATGGAAGCCATCCTCACCTCCTCGTTTGACTGGAACGGCATCCGCCAGCCCTACATCGTCGCCACCGAAAACGACGCCCTGAACGGCGTCAGCATGTTGTTCGGCCACCTGCTCACCGGCGCGGCGCAAATCTTCGCCGACGTGCGCACCTATTGGAGTCCAGCCGCAGTGAAGCGCGTGACCGGTTATGAATTAAACGGCCGTGCCGCCGACGGCATCCTCCACCTCATCAACTCTGGCCCGGCTGCCCTGGATGGAACCGGGCAGCAAGAGCGCGATGGGCAGCCGGTCATGAAACCATGGTGGGAAATCACGCCGCCAGAGGCACAGGCTTGTCTGGCGGCCACCACCTGGCACGCCGGCATGACCGAATACTTCCGCGGCGGCGGCTGGTCTACCCAATTCCGCACGCGCGGCGGCATGCCCATGACCATGTGCCGCCTGAATTTGGTGAAAGGGCTTGGCCCGGCGCTGCAAATCGCCGAAGGCTGGAGCGTGGACTTGCCCGACGCCGTGCATGAAATTCTCAACGAGCGCACCAACCCCACTTGGCCGACAACCTGGTTTGCGCCGCGCACCAGCGGCGAGGGCCTATTCCGCGACGTGTACACGGTGATGAACAACTGGGGCGCCAATCATGGGGCGATTTCCTACGGCCACATCGGCGCAGACCTGATCAGCCTGGCGGCCATGCTGCGCATCCCGGTCTACATGCACAACGTGCCGGAGGAACTGGTCTTCCGCCCCCACGTCTGGACCGCCTTCGGCGGGATGGAACCGGCCGGCGCCGACTTCCGCGCCTGCGCCAACTTTGGGCCGTTGTATGGGTAGAGAATTCCCTGGGAGCGTCGGCGCCTCGCCTGCCAGGGCGGACGGGACGTCCGCGCTCCTATTTTCAAGGAGGAAAGATGTTAAGAGGTATTTCACCGCTGTTTAGTCCGGAGCTGCTGGCGACGTTGTACGAGATGGGGCATGGCGACGAGATTGTCTTGGCCGATGCCCATTTCCCCGGCCACAGCACCAACGATCTGGTCATCCGGGCGGATGGGCTGCAGATCGAGTCTTTGTTGGGCGCAATTTTGCCGCTGTTTGTCCTGGACAGTTATGTCGAAGACCCGTTAGCCATGATGTCCTGCGTACCCGGCGACGAGCCAGACCCTGACGTGGAAAATGGCTATCGCGCTATTATTACCACCTATTCTCCCGGCGCGCCGCCAATTCGCTTCATCGAGCGTTTCGCTTTTTACGAACGGGCCGCCAACGCTTACGCCGTCGTCATGACCGGCGACACGCGCAAATACGCCAACATCATCCTGAAAAAAGGCGTATCGTGAGTTAGATCGAAACGCCATGACACACAAGACAGTTTTGGCGGTTGACCTGGGCGCGGAGTCGGGGCGGGTAACGGCCGTTCACTTTGACGGTGAGCGGCTGACCATCGAGGAACTGCATCGCTTTCCCAATGGCGCGGTGAATGCGCGGGGTACGTTGTATTGGGATTTTTTGCGCCTGTGGGCGGAGATTCAGGCCGGGATTGAGCGCGGCAAGGCGCACCAACCGGCGGGCATCGGCGTGGATACGTGGGGGGTAGACTTTGGGCTGTTGGACCGCGACGGCCGTCTGCTGAGCAATCCCGTCTGTTACCGCGACGACCGCACAGAGGGCATGATGGCCGCCGCCTTCGCCCGCGTGCCCCAGGCCGAGATTTATGCCCAGACGGGCATCCAGTTTGCCCGCTACAACACACTCTATCAGCTTCTCAGCCTGGTGCAAAGCCAATCCCCCCTGCTGGATGTGGCCGACACACTGCTGCTGTCACCCGACCTGCTGAACTACTGGCTCACCGGCGTGCAAGCCGCCGAACAAACCATCGCCTCGACGACGCAAATGCTGGACGTGCAGACGCGGCAGTGGGCGACAGGACTGCTGGCGCGGCTGGACATCCCAACACACATGCTGCCGCCGATTGTGGCGTCGGGGACGCGGTTGGGCAGCTACCAGAACATCCCGGTTTTTGCCTCCGGGGGGCATGATACGGCCAGCGCGGTGGCCGCCGTGCCCACAACAACGGCCGATTATGGCTACATCAGCAGCGGCACATGGAGTCTGGTGGGGTTGGAGATGGAACGGCCGTTTGTCACCCCGGCAGCATTCGCGGCCAACGTCACCAACGAGGGTGGCGTAGATGGCAGCGTGCGGCTGCTGGCGAACGTGGCCGGATTGTGGCTGTTGCAGCAGTGCCGCGCGGCCTGGCGCGGGCACGGCCGTGAATTCGATTACCCCACCCTGGTGAAGCTGGCCGAAGCCGCCCGCCCGCACACCGCCTTCATCAACCCCAACGCGCCGGAATTTCTGACGCCGGGCGATTACCCGGCGCTGGTGGCCGCCTTTTGCGCCCGCAGCGGCCAGCCCGCGCCACCAGACGAAGGCGCAGTGGTGCGTGTGCTGCTGGAAAGCCTGGCGCTGGAGTACCGCACCCTGTTTGCGCGGCTGGCCCATTTGACCGGCCGCGCCCTTGAGGTCATCCACATTGTCGGCGGCGGCACGCAAAACCAACTGCTCAACCAGATGACCGCCGACGCCACCGGTCGGACGGTGATCACCGGCCCCATCGAGGCGACAGTGCTGGGCAACGCCCTGGTCCAGCTCATCGCTCTGGGCGAATTGGCCGATTTGCGCCAGGGGCGGCAGGTAGTGGCTCAGTCGGGCTTGCTGCGGCGCTATGAACCAGGAGGGGAAACGGCCGTGTGGGACGAGGCGCATCGGCGTTACCAGGCGCTTTAAATTTTAGGACATGGTTCATCGAGCGGAACATCTTCTTGCTGAATTTTTGCATTTCAAGGACTTCTATGAACTTTCAATTGTTACACCCCCGCGACCAGTTGGTCGCTGTTATGAATCGGATTTATCACAGTGGTATGACAACGCTGTCCGGCGGCAATTTGTCCATTCTGGACGACAATGGCGATATTTGGATTACCCCGGCGGGTGTGGACAAGGGGCGGCTGACGCCGCAAGACATCATGTGTGTGGCTGATGACGGCCGTATTATCGGCGACGGCCGTATCACTGGCCGCCATCGCCCCTCCACCGAACTGCCCTTCCACCGCGCCATCTACACCGCCCGGCCCGATTTACGGGCCATCGTCCATGCCCATCCACCGGCGCTGGTGTCGTTTAGTCTGGCGCGGCAGGTTCCCGATATGCGGGCGCTGCCGGCTGCCTGGCGCATTTGCGGCGCTGTCGGTTATGCCCCCTACGCCCTCACCGGCAGCGAACAGTTGGGGCGCCACATCGCCGCCACCTTCGGCGCTGGCTTCAACAGCGTGATGCTGGAGAATCACGGCGCGGTGACCGGCGGCGAAACGCTGTTAGACGCTTTTCAGCGGTTGGAGATGCTGGAGTTTGCGGCGCGGGCGCTGCTGCGGGCGGCGGCGCTGGGTCCCATCCACAGCCTGACAGACGAGCAAATAGCTTTCCAGGCGGAGCAGCCAGAGGCGCTGCCAGAATTTGCGCCGGCCGGGCACAGCAGCCATGAACGAGAACTGCGCCAGCAGTTGGCCGACGCCGTACACCGCGCCTACGACCGGCAGTTGATGGTCAGCTCGCAGGGCGCGGCCTCGGTGCGCGTGGACGAGACCCGTTTTCTCATCACGCCAACGGGCGGTGACCGGCGCAGCCTGGCGATTGATGATCTGGTGTTGGTGGCCGACGGCCGTCGGGAAACCGGCAAGTTCCCCAGCCGCGCCGCCCGCCTGCATCAGGCCATCTATGCCGCCCAACCAGACGTGCAGTGCATCATCCAGGCGCAGCCACCGCACGCCACCGCCTTTGCCATTGGCGACGGCCGTTTCGACACCCGTACCATCCCCGAAAGCTACATCCTGCTGCGCGGCATCCCCACATTTCCTTTTGCCCGCCATTATTACGCGCCGGAGGAGTTGGCGACGGCCGTGTCCTTCCATGCGCCGGTGGCGCTGCTAGCAAATGAAGGGCTGCTCGTTGTTGGCAAGCACATCTTGCAGGCTTTCGACCGGCTGGAGGTGGCCGAATTTAGCGCCCGGTCGCTGTTGGATACAGCCGCGCTCGGCCCACTGGTTCCCATTGGCGAGGATGAACTGCGGGAGTTAGAAGCGGCGTTTAACCTGACGTAATTCAGTTGGGTGGCTTGAGCGTAGCGTAGTAAGGTTACTCAAAACAAAAAGGGGGTCGGCCAAAGCCAACCCCCTTTTTAATTACAGCAGAAAGCAATTAAACCTTACGGTTTAACCACCACGGGCAGATAGAGATACCACATAGGCGCTGTTGGCACGTTGGCCGTTGTCGTCAATGTGGCGCTGGCGGTGGCCGAAGCATCTGTTTGCGAGACGGCCGTCACTGTGGCAGCATCGTCATCCCCATCGGCTGCGCCCGCAGGCACAACGACAGTCACGTCGAATGTTGTACTCGCGTTGGGCGCCAAGGTGACGCTGGCATCAGACAGCGTTGCCGTCCAAACGCCGGTCGCGGACAGGTCGAACGTATCCGTGACGCTGCCGGTGTTGGTCAACGTCAGGGTGTATGTCACCACTGTGCCCACATCGCCAGTCTGAGCCTGGTCGCCGGACAATTCCACACCATAAGTGTCGGTAACTGTCAGTTCCACCGGCACTTCTACCAGCGGCTGCGCAGAATCGTTGCTGTTAACACAAAGGGTCGCTTCATAGCTGCCAGCGATTAGCCCAGTGCTGTCGAAGGTAACAACGACATCGCTGCTGCTGCCAGCTGCCGCGCTGCCGCTGTCCGGTGTAACGCTCAACCAGGGAATATCCTCCGGCGTGCTACAGGTGGAGGGTGTAGCGCTTCCTTCAATGACAAAGGGCAGGTCTTGTGGCGTGAGCGTGCCACCATCATTGGCTGGGCCCCAGGTTCCGGTGAACTGCAGCCCATTCCCCGTTGTCGTCTGGCCGAGGATAGTGACCGGCGGCGCCCAGGGACCAGAAGCCAGGGAACCATCCGTCGTCCAGTCGAACCAATACTCACCGGCTGGCAAGAAGAGACCACCCAGGTTAGCCACGTTCGCCATAATCGGCCGTGTCGTGTTGCCGACTGTGGTTTCCGACGTGCGGTAGATGTTGGACCAAGTTGTGGACGACAGGCGGTTGGTGGTCAGGTCGCCAAAGACGATGCTGGAACCACCTACATTGGGCGGACCATCCCAGATTTGCACGTACAGGCCGGTAGTGGTGGAGGTGGTGGTGGAGCCTGTCTGGTAGGTGTAGAAGGTTACGCTATCCAGCAGCCAACCACCGGCAGGTACGGTGAAGTCATCGGCCATGCGGTTGCCAACCAAGAATTGGTTGCCAAAGCCCAGGGTAGTCATGAGCAGGGAGGTGACTTGCAAGCGGGAATCATCTGCGCCGCCTGCGCCGCCGCCTGGGTGGGTGACCAATGAGCCGTTGTCATAGAGAACGGCCGTTGGCGCACGAGCGGGCAGCGCTTCAACGATATTCCAGTCCAGACTACCTGTGCCTACATTGGTAATGGTCATGGGCGCAGTAGCTTGTGCGCCGAAACCAACGGTTGCATTTAACGCCAGTGGGTCAACACTGATAATCGGCTGTACCTCGACTGTCAGTGCTACCGCCACAGCCACAACCGGTGTGACCGGATCATCGCTGCCCACACAGAGTGTGCCATTGTACACACCCGGTGTCAGCCCGGTCGAATCAAATGTCACTGTGACATTAACATTGTTGCCCGCTGGCGTCACGCCATTGGCAGGGGCGGCACTCAACCACGGGATATCGCTTGGCGTTGCACATGCTGCGGGCGCTTCGGTGATGTTCCAGGTCAGGGGACCTAAGCCATTGTTGGCGATGTTCAAATTCTGCGTAGTGGTGGTGTTGGGCAGTTGAGCACTCGCCAGATTGTCAGGGGTAACAGCTATCTCGGGCTGGCCTGCTAACAGCACCTCAACGTCGTCAATCTGGAACCACCAATCATAACCAGGAGCAAAATAGGTGAAACGCACTTGCAGCAGCGGTTGGCCGATGTAGGCAGACAGATCTACAATGTTCTGCGCGGGGCCACGGTCGCTCACCAGGTAAGTTTCCAGGTTCGTCCAGGTTGCGCCGCCATCGGTGGAGATGTCCACCGTGCCTTGATCGGCCACGCCGAGGTCACGGTAGTCGTAGCGGTACGTGAGTACCGGGCTGGTGGCCCCTGTCAGGTTGAAGAAAGGGGTGCGCAGTTCGGTGTTCATGGTTGTACCAGAACCACAGTTGTCGGAGTTGGCTTCGGCGGCAAAGCCATCGCCACCGGTGAGGTTGGCATAGCCGGTTGTTTCCGTGCTTTCCCAGACGCAGGTTCCGCCGTTGTTGATCACTGTCCAACCGGCGGGCGGGAACCCGGCCGTACCAGCGTTAAAGTCTTCCAACGGCAGGCCGTTTGAGGTCACAATGACGTTTACTGTCGCCGTGTCGCTGTCTGTGGAGACAAAGGTGGGGCCGGCGTTGTAAGCGGTCCAGGTGGCGGTGTTAACGGTGGTGGCGTTGATGACGGCCGTTTCCGTTACAAAAACGCTTGCGCCAGGAATCAATGCGTAACTCAAGCCGTTAAGAATCGTCCCCAGTTCGCTGTCTACCAGATCGTGCAGGTTAAGCGTTGTCAGGCCACTGTTCAAGACTTCGTAGCAGTAGACAACAGTAGCGCCTGCCAGAACATTAATCTCGCTGGTATTCGCGCAAACGGCAGGGTCAGTGCCGACCGTTTTATTCAGGGAGATGCTCGGCTGCACAACGGTTACGGTAGCGTTTGCTGTGTCGCTAATGACGCCAGTTGGCCCGGCGTTGTAGGCCGTCCAGGTGGCGATATTGGTGGTCGTTTGCGTGATGACGCTGGTTTCCGTTATAAAAGCGGATGCGCCCGGAACCAGCGAATAGGGGAAGGCAGACAGCAAGTCACCCAGTTTGTCGTCTTCCAGATCATGCAGCGTCAGGGTAAGCGTGCCGGTGTTGGTCACTTCATAGCAGTAGGTGACTTCATCGCCGGGGCCAACGCTAATGGCGCTGCCACTGGCACAAACAGACGGGTCAGTGCCGACCGTCTTATTCAGGTCAATGATGGGCGTGCCCTGTGGCGGCGCGCAAGCGGTAATGGTGACATCATCAACGGCGATGCCAGCGAAATTAACAGTGCTATCGGAGGACAGGTTGAAACGCAGTTCAACCTGCTGCCCGGCAAAGCTGCTAATGTCGGCGCGGTGAATACGCCAACCGGCGCTTGGCTGCGTGGTGACTAATGGGCTACCTACCGTAGAGCGCAGCATCGCATCATACCATTCCCAAACGCGCTGTGGGCTGCCGCCGCCTACCTGCTGCACATCCACAAAAGCGTTGTCCCAATTAGCATTTTCAATTTGGTGCTTTTGCGACCAGGTGAGTTGGATTGGACCGAACAACCCGCTGAGGTTGATATTGGGGGAAAGCAGGTCTTGGTTACTGGATATGCTGTAGTCGCCGACGAGATTGGTGACCCAGCAGTTTGCGCCGCTGTTGCAAGTGTTGAGAGGAACGGCCGTTGGCGCGCCGTAGGCCCAATCTACAGCCGTGCCAGACGTGGTGAAACCGCCGTTGTCGGCCTCAAAGTCAGTGCTGAACACCGTGACGGGATCATAGCCTACCGGGCAGGATGGCGGTGGGGGCGGTTCGCAAATGGTCAGCGCCCAGTTTTGTAGTACACCATCATTAGCTGCCAGGTCGTCGTACACCTTCAGCGTCCAATCGCCGCCCGCGTATTGGCCGTCGAACCAGGAAAGCCGCGAGGACGCTTGTGGTTGGTAGACCATGCCGCTCATGACAGTATAGGAAGAAATTGGAATAGCCGCCTCGTCATCCAAAGTCAGGTTCATCCCCTGCTGTGTACTGACGCCGCGGTCGTTAAACATAATTACTTCATTGCCCCCAGGGGATACCAGTACCACATCCAGGTCAGGCATGTTGGTGTGCGTCAGGACGACGGTCACGTCCAGGTCGGCAATGAGCGGGTTGCCCGGCACATTGAGGGTGGAGGTAACCAGGCCTGGTCCGGTAGGAATAGTAACCGGCACATTGGCGCTGGTGTAGGTGGTGCAGCTTGCCGTCGCCGGGACGGCAGGGAAGACCGATACGGACAAATGGTAGGTCCAGGTAGGATCACCAGTGCCCGCTGTGGAAGGATCCACGTAGGCGTAATAGGTTCCCGCTTCTTTGACGGTGAAGAAGAACGCTTCAGAATTCGGTGACGTGGTACTGGCGTCATTGACAAGCAAAATAAGCGCTGGGTTCCCAAACGCGCCCAGACCTACACGGCCGTTCCAGGTTGTACCGCCATCTCGTTCTGGATCCAAATCCAGGCTCAAGTAAACGGTATCACCGGCATTGAGGGCAAACAGGAAAACGTCATTATCAGCCGCTGGATCAATGACCCCGCTGACCCAACCGGAAGGCGGTAACGCCTGCCCACCATCAGAGGCATTGTTCGGCTCCGTTTCGGCCACCGGGCTGCCGCTGCGCAGTTGGAAGTACAGGTCATAGGGGCGCATTGTGGTGGTGGCAGTGGTGGACCTGACTTGCAGGTAATAGGTACCGGCAGCCGGCAGTGTCGCGCCGGCAATGCTCGACGAGGATGCCGCGAAGCTGCCGTCGTTAACGTCAACTTCGATCACCGTGGTCCCGTCCGTGTCGAACAGCGTCAACGTGCTGTCGGTGCTGCCAGGCGAGAACACCGTCATCGTCGCTGCGTAGACGCGGTCGCCGGCATTACCGGTGAAAGAGAAATAGTCCAGGTCGCCCGCAGGGAAGGTGTTGCCACGGAGGATAGCGACGCTGCCGCCGAGGGGATTGGCGGTGGCCGGGGTGTTGTTGGGTTCAACTTCGTACACGGAAATGGCGCCCAATGGAGCAGCCAGGTTGGTTGGGGACACATTGCCCGCTATTTGCCCGCCGAGAGAGGACTGAGAAATCTCGCCCGTTTCCGAAGGCTCGGGAGTAACATCCTCTTTGCCAGCCGACCCTGTGTCTCGGGGCGAACCGGCAAGGGCCACTGAAAAGAGCGTGAGGCTCAACAAAAGACCCACGCACAAAAACACAAATCGTACCCTCTTCATATCATTTTCTCCTTATACTGTCACCATCTATATGGTATGAAACATTAACAGTAGGCACATCTACTGTCTTAAAAACATGTATGTGGTTGGGGAAATAAAGGATTTAGAAAGCGCCAAGACAA
The DNA here is from genome assembly GCA_016716065.1 of Candidatus Leptovillus gracilis. NCBI lineage: Bacteria > Bacillati > Chloroflexota > Ardenticatenia > Promineifilales (SeqCode) > Promineifilaceae (SeqCode) > Candidatus Leptovillus > Candidatus Leptovillus gracilis. The sequence continues at coordinate 83,527 of JADJXA010000012.1, forward strand.
TTTCCCGATTGGTAAGTTCAAACCCTGCCACGGTATTGGCAGCGCGTTTCATCACGCCATAACGGATACTGAAGACCGAGAGGAATCGTTCTGCGTACTCTAGAAATTTTCTCCTATGGCGTCACAATCAGAATGATGGCGCCATTCAGAAATTGGACTTCTTGATGGATTTGTTTACAACCATTGCTTAACAAACAATGAGAAAGCTATATTGAGTATATTCTGTTTTTTTCTTTTGTAAATGAAATTTTGACCGTAACCTGGAAATAAAGTGGGGCATTTTCAACAATAACCCGGCAGTTACAGCGTACTTTCCGGGTCTATGTCTACGGACCAGTTGGCGGGCACGGGGAAATCGGCCAGCAGGCGGTTGGGGTTGGGGGAGCGGATGATGATCTGCCAGCGGTAACGGCCGTCTACCCGACTAAAAAATGGCGGCGTCGGCCCCAGAATCTCGGTGGCCGCCAGGGCCAGGTCGCGGGCGTGGCGGCGCAGGTTGGCCGCCAATGTTTCTCCCTCCCGCTGGCCGCGCTCGTTGATCGGGTCTACCAACACCAGCTTTGCCAACCGGCGGAATGGCGGCAGACTGTGCTGCGTGCGGAAGCGGATCTCGGCGATGTAAAAGCTGGCATAATCATGTTCGGCGGCGGCCTGGATGGCGTAATGCTCCGGCTGGTAGGTCTGGATGATAACCCGCCCACCCAGCAGCCCTCGCCCGGCGCGCCCGGCGACCTGAGCCAACGTCTGAAACGCCCGTTCGCCGGTGCGATAATCCGGCAGCCCCAACGACACATCGGCCGAAATGACGCCCACCAGCGTCACCAGCGGCAAATCCAGCCCTTTGGCGATCATTTGCGTGCCAATGAGGATGTCGGCCTCATGGTTGATGAAACCGCCCAGAAGCTGCTCGTGGGCGTAACGGCCGGCTGTCGTGTCCCGGTCCCAGCGGGTGATGCGGGCCGTGGGCCAACGCTGCTGCACCTGCTCCTCCACTTGTTCCGTGCCCAGGCCAAAATAGCGGATGCGTTTGGAGCCACACACCGGGCACTCGGCCGGCTGCGGCTCCTGGCGGCCGCAGTGGTGGCACACCAGGGCGGCGTGCGGCCGATGGAAAGTCAGGGGCAAGTCGCAGCGCGGACAGCGGGCGATGTACCCACAGTCGCGGCAGATGACAAAGGTGGCTGTGCCGCGTCGGTTGAGGAAGAGGATGGCTTGTTCGCCGCGCTCCAGGGTTTCGGTTACGGCCGCTGCCAACACCCGGCTAAATATGGAACGGTTGCCCGCCCGCAGCTCCTGGCGCAAATCCACCACCTGGATCGGCGGCAGCGGGATGGTCAGGGCGTCGTCGGGGTCTTCGCCGGATTGGACGTAGCGCGAGGTTAGATTCAGGCGCTCGGCCTGGCTTTGCAGGCGATGGCGATGGCCCATCACCCGCTTGGGCAGCTCCAGCAGTTGGTAACGACCGCCCTGCGCCCGGTGGTAGGTCACCAAATCCGGCGTGGCGCTGCCCATGATGACGGTGGCGTTGAGGAGTCGCCCCAGGTGAACGGCCGTTTCCCTGGCGTGGTAATATGGCGGCGACACCGGCGGCGTCTGCTTATAACTGGGGTCGTGTTCCTCGTCCACCACAATCACACCGATGTCTGGCAGCGGCGTAAACAGGGCGCTGCGCGGCCCGACCACAATGTCGAACAAGCCCAGCCGCGCCCGCCGCCAGGTGTCGTAACGTTCGCCATCGCTCAGGCGGCTGTGCAGCACGGCCACCCGCCCTGGAAAACGGGCGGCAAAACGGCGCACCGTCTGCGGCGTCAGGGCAATTTCCGGGACCAACACAATGGCCTGCTGCCCCCGCGCCAGGGCAAACTCAATCGCCCGCATGTAGATTTCTGTCTTGCCGCTGCCCGTCACACCGTGGAGGAGGAAGGGGTGTGGGGGTGTGGGGGTGGCAAGGGGGCCGGGTGACTCAGAGGCAGTCGCGTCGTCACCTTGCCACCCAGTCATCTGGTCATCTTCATCTTCCGCTTCAATCATCGCCATCTTTACCCGACCCCAGGCGCGGGCCTGGTCCATGGTTAGCTGCGGCGCATCGGCAGGGATGAAGTCGCGGTCGGCCAGAGGATCGCGCCACACCTCCTCGGAACCCAAACGAATCAGGTCTAGTTTGGCGAGTTTTTTTAGATGATTGAGATTGGCCCCGGTGACGGCGTACACATCGCTGATGGCCACGGGCTGCGCCGCTTTGGTCAGCAGGGTGATGATCTGGTAATAGGTTTCCGCGCCGCGCAGCCGCAGGGCGTGGCGTAGAACGTCGCGGTGGGGAATGGCGAGGGAGATGGATTGCGGATTTGGGATTGCGGATTGCGGATCAAGAGCCTCCGAAATCCGCAATCCGCAATCCGCAATCACTATCAGTTCAGCGGCGGCAAGTTGTTCCAGGTGTTTGGTGGTGGCGGTGGTGGCGGCAAGTACGGCCGTTTCCTCCGGCAGCGGGTCGTCTAAATCGGCCAGGTAGAAGAGGATGTCGGCTTGTTTATTGGGGCGGCCAAGCTGGCGCAAGGCAGCTTCCACCCGCGCCGGGCCGGCGCAGAGCTGCGCGGTCTTGATTTCTTTGGGGCGGGCGCGGGGTGGGTCCAGCACCGAGGCTTTGCGCAGAATGTTGCGGTTGGTTAGTTGGGTAACGGCCGTTTTCCAATCCGTTTTCGGCAGAGCGCGCTGAATCTGGCGGCCGCGCATGTCCCCCTTCTGGCGCAAGAGGTCTACAAGCTGCTGCTGGAGGTCGGTGAGACGGCCGGCGCCATCCCAATACGGATTCACATCTACCACCACATCCGCCTGGCGCGTCAGACCGGGGGGCAGCATCAGGCGCAGGCAGCCGTTCAGCGGGGCCAGGTATTCCTGGCTCATCCACTGCGCCAGGGCAATCTGCCAGGGCCAAAGGACGGGGGCAGAATCTACCAGGGCGATGATCGGTTTGGTTTCGGCCACTGGCGCGGTCTCGTCGAAAGCCACGACAATGCCCTGGGCCAGGCGGCGGCCAAATTCCACCTCCACCAGATGTCCCAACCGCAGTTGGGCGGCCAGGTCCGTCGGTATGTGGTAATGAAATGTGCCCTCCAGGGGTGCATCTACGTTAATGACCAGAACGGCGTACATAGCCATGATTGTACCATTGTGGCAGGATAGGCAAAGCACCATGCTGGTGCTAAAATTGCTTCATGGGCCTATCTACACCGTCCCCTATCGTGCTGCACGCCGAGCAAGAACACCCCCGCTTACGTTTTGCCATCCTGGCGCTGCTGCTGCTGATTTTTGCCCTCTTCTTTTTCCTCCTCCGCGCCCTCTTTCGTCTGGCTCCCGGCGACCTGCCCAGCTTTGCCCTGGTTCTCGCCTGTGGGCTGGCTGCGCCGCTGACGTTGGGTATAGGCTGGGGGATAGAAACATGGCTGAAACGGGTATGGCCCAGCGGTTACAACCTGGTGTTGAACGGCCGTACCATACAGGTGAATCAACCAGAATTAGAAACGCTGACGTTTGACCTGGCGGCCGGCGGCATCCTGCTGATGGGCTGGTATTTTGCCCTACGCGGCTATAAACGAGGCGGCCGTGAGCGCCGCGTGCCCGATCATTGGCTGTGTCTGGCCTGCCAACTGCAGCAAGACGACAGCCGCCTGATTTGTTACACGTATGCGCCACCCACACTGGCCGAAAATCTTTTCCATAACCCGGCTCAGCCGGTGCAGTTTTACAAGATCAATCCTGTGGAGGTGTATGGCAATACGCTGTCTAACCCATTCCAGGCGCCTGAACGCCCCAAAACCATACCGACCCGAATTTTGAACAGCAAAGACGGCCGTTTCTGGCTGGCGGAACAACGTCGTTGGACCGAAGGGCTGGAACTGCCGCTGAAGGAATTTGAAATCTTTTTGCATTATTTACAGACTCAGACAGGCGGCGAGTGACGGATAACAGACCCGCTGCCCGCCGCCAACAAGGAGAATCTACCCCATGTTTGACTTTATAACCGACGAACACAAAATGATTCAGCAGGCCGCGCGCGACTTCGCCCAAAACGAGATCGCGCCCATCGCCGAACACCACGACGAAACGGGCCAGTTCCCTATCGAGACGGTGCGCAAAATGGGACAGTTGGGCTTTATGGGCATTGAAGTGCCCGAAGAATACGGCGGCGCGGGCATGGACACCTTGGCTTATTCGCTGGCCCTGACGGAAATCTGTAAGGTAGACGCCAGCCACGGCACGGTGATGTCGGTGAACAATTCGTTGTACTGCCATGGCCTGCTGAAGTTTGGCACGGAAGCGCAGAAGCAAAAGTATGTTGCGCCCATCGCCAGCGGCGCGAAAATTGGGGCCTACAGCCTGACAGAGCCGATGAGCGGCAGTGACGCCGGGACGATGGCCAGCCGGGCGGTATTGAATGAGGCCGGCACGCATTATGTGATTAACGGCCGTAAATCCTGGGTCACCTCCGCGCCTTACGCCGACTACATTGTCCTCTTCACCATGACCCAGCCAGAGAAGCAGCACAAAGGCGTCAGCGCTTTCATTATCGAAACCGACAAGCCCGGTTTCTCACGCGGTAAAACGGAGCCAAAGCTGGGCATCCGCGCCAGCGCCACCAGCGAAATCATTTTCGACAACTACGAGTGCCCGGTGGAAAATCGGCTGGGCGCGGAAGGGGAAGGCTTTAAAATCGCCATGACGGTGTTGGACGCCGGGCGCATCGGCATTGCCTCACAGGCGTTGGGCATCGCCGAAGCGGCGTTGGAGGCCAGCGTGGCCTACGCCAAAGAACGGGAAGCGTTTGGGCAAAAAATCGGCCAATTCCAGATGATTCAGCAGAAATTGGCCGATATGAAGTGCCGCGTAGACGCCAGTCGGCTGCTTATTTACCAGGCGTGCCTGGCCAAAAAACAGGCGATGAAGGGGAACGGCCGTTACTCCATGGAAGCCAGCATGGCCAAATTGTTCGCCAGCGAAAGCGCCATGTACGTCACCACCGAGGCCATCCAGATTCACGGCGGCATGGGCTACAGCAAAGAAATGCCCCTGGAGCGTTACTTCCGCGACGCCAAAATCACCGAAATCTACGAAGGGACCAGCGAAATCCAACGCATGGTCATCGCCCGCAGCCTGACCGGCTTGCGCTAATGAAGGGTCTAACAAACTAACAATATGCTCCTCTACAAAGCTCTGTTACTTGTGCATATCACCAGTTTTGCCCTGTGGCTGGGCGTGGTAACGGCGGCGCTGCTGGTAATACGGACTCTGGAGAGCCGCCTGACCGACAGCGCCAACTTCCGCGCTGGCGACGAACAGCTACTGCGCGGTTACATTCGCAAAGAAGTGAAGCTGGTAGACGTGGTATTTTTACTGCTGATTTTCTCCGGCATCCTGCTGGCGCAGTTTTTCATCGGCTGGACGACCTGGGTGATCATCAAGATTGGGCTGCTGGTGGCCCAATTCATCGCCACCATGGGCTACATTCGCCTGTACATCCGCCCCATCACCTACCCCGCCCCACCAAACGTCTATCGCCGCTGGTATGGATTGGTGGCTGTGTCACTCACGTTTTTTGCGGTGATTTTGCTGGTTGTATTCTTTGGCCGCTAATTGGCGCTTAGGCCCCAACTACTGGCACAGCGAGCAAGAGTCTTGTCAGAGATTGGACAAATCTCAGAAGATTTGTCCAATCTAAACGTGTAGATTATTCAAATCTCGTTCCTTACAGCAGGCTGAAGAGGATGATGCGCAAAATGTAGATGCCAAACAGCAAAACCATCGGGCTAAAATCGAGGCCGCCTTGGGGCGGCAGCACGCGGCGGATCGGTTCCAGCAGCGGCTCGGTGGCCTGGTAAACAAAGCGCGCCAGCGGCCCCCAGGTGGGGTGGTACGGATCAACGCGCACCCAGGAGAAGACAAAGCGGGCAAAAATCAGAATGACCAGAGCGTAATAAACCAGATTCACAAGCTGTAACAAAATAATCATCTGTTTTCCTTTCTTTTGTGTCGTCAGGTCCGTGTGCCAAACAGGGCACGGCCCACACGGACATGGGTCGCCCCTTCTTCAATCGCAATTTCAAAGTCGTCGGTCATGCCCATAGACAGGCCGGTTAGCTGGAGAGCCGGTTCGACCTGGTTCAACCAGTGCGCCAGCAGCCGGGTTTGGCGAAACACGGCGCGAATCTCGTCTTCGGGCGCCTGCCAGGGGGCCATGGTCATCAACCCATGCACCGAAAGAGCGGGCAAATTGACCAACGCCTGCACGATAGTACGTATCCTGGCCTGCTGCGTTGCATCTTCTTGCCACTTGCTCACGTCGAAACCGGATTTGCTGGTTTCGCCGGAAACGTTTACCTCCAGGAAGGTGGGCAAGATACGGCCGTTCTCCCCCACCTCGCGCGCCAACCGGTTGGCAATCTTCAAGCGGTCCAGGGCGTGGAATACGTCGGCGTGAACGGCCGTCAACCCTGTCTTGCGGCTTTGCAGCGTGCCAATTTGATGCCAGATGATACCGTTGTCTGGTCCTAACGCGGCTTCAACGGCCGTTCGTTTTGCCGCCAATTCCTCCGGTCGGTTCTCGCCAAAGTGGCGCATCCCCACTTCGTAAGCAGCCAGAACCGTCTCGGCCGGCCAGGTTTTGCTCACAGCCACCAGGGTGACAGCTTCCGGCGACCGGCCGGCCCGTTGGGCGGCGGCGGTGATGCGATTGAGAACGGCCGTGTAACGCTGCGCAAGTTCGTTCATTTTGGTCTTGCAGCCTTGTAGTCGGGCAGTCGGCTATTGCCCAATGTAGCTGATCTGGAAAATGATCCCCGTCGCCCAATCGGCTACGTACAGATTCCCATCCGGGCCGACCACCACATCAATTGGCGCGGCATAACCCAGGGAAAAGTCGTACTGGTCGCCATTCGGCGTTACGGCCACCACACTTTGCGCGCCGGGGAATGCGCTCCACAAAGTGATAAACATGGTGTTGTAATAGCCGGGGAAAGCGCCCGACGTATAGGCCGTAATGCCTGTCGGTGACGAATGGGCTACGAACGTGTAGTCCGGCGGCAGCACTTCTATGCCAGGCGGCGGCTGAAAACAAACTTCGCAATCGTACCAGGGATAGCCATGCTCCGCGCCGGGCACAATGCGGTGCAATTCTTCCGGCGGGCCGTAGTCGGGCGCGTTGTCGGTAGCCCACAAATCACCATTGCCATCCCAGGCAATGTCATACGGGTTGCGGATGCCCCGCGCATATACTTCGACTTCACTGCCGTCGGCATTAAAGCGCAAAATGGCCGCTTCGTAAGGATGCAGCTCGTCCTGTTCGTTGGTTCCTAAAATTTCACCATGATCAGCCCGACCACCGACGCCAACGTAGCCATACCCATCAGGTCCAAAAGCAATGCCGTTGGCCGCATGATAATAGGTGTAGCAGCAGGGCAGTTCCTCAATAATGCGCCCCTTGTTGACGATGGAAATGACCGATTCGCCATCCACGTTTTCTTCCACGGCCCGGCTGGCAACATACAACTCGCCGGTGATGGGGTGGAAGGCGATTCCTGTGGGGGTGGTGTAACCGCCGACATAAGCGCGGGAATTACCCTCACTGTCCAGGCGATAAATTGTGCCAGCCTGCACGGCCACGTACAACAGACCATCGGGACCAAAGGCCATGGTGGTCGGCTGGCCATCTATGCGGGCAAAGTAAGTCGCCTGAAAACCAGGTGGAACCTGGATGCGCGCTTCCCAGGCGGCCACGTCTTCGTTACAAGGGTATTTGTCGCTGCACTCGCTGGCGGCATAGGGCGGCTGCGCCACGCTGCCTTCGGGCGGCGGCGGGGCCGCCGGGATAGATGGGTCCACGGTTGGGGTGGGATTGATCCAGACGCTGGTGGGCGTGGCGGTGGGGCCGGCCGGGGTGTCTGTGGGCACGGCCGTTGCCATCACCGGCGCCGGCAGCGGCGTGGCGGTGGCCGGGATGGACGTAGCAGTGGGTTGGGGGACGGCCGTATCAGCCTGGCTGACGGCCGTTGGTTGGGCTGCCGGGGATACGGCCGTTTGCCCACAACCAACCAATACATGCAGTAAAACGAATAGGCCGATGAAAGGTGTCTGGTATTTCATGTTTAGTGAGTAACTCCCGTTTTTGTTTAGTATCCGGTGTTCAGTGTTCAGTAAGATCGAACTCGACTCATTGATGCTCCCGTTCTAACAGCAGGGTCACGGGGCCATCATTGTGAATGTCCACGGCCATGGCGGCCCCAAATATACCGGTGGCGACGGTCAGACCGTGCCGCCGCAGTTGTTTGACAAAATAATCCACCAGGGGTTCGGCTTGTTCCGGGCGGGCGGCGTCGGTGAACGACGGCCGTCGCCCCTTTTGGGCATCGCCATACAAGGTAAATTGGCTCACCACCAACAGCGCCCCGGCCACATCAACCAACGAGGCGTTCATCTTGCCCTCGGCGTCTTCAAACAGGCGAATCCCGGCGATTTTGTTCGCCAGCCAATCGGCTTCGGCTGTTGTGTCTGTGTGGGTCACGCCCAGCAGAACCACAAAGCCAGGGCCAATCGCGCCTACCACAACGCCATCCACCGTTACCTGTGCCCGGCTCACCCGCTGCAACAATGCCCGCATCGCTTCAACCTCCCTATGGCAGCCCAGGCTTCTTGCCTGCCCAGGGCGGACGGGACGTCCGCGCTCCCACGAGGCTGCTATTCCTCTTCAGCCACAGCTTCCAAGCGGGCCAGCAAATTGCGGGCGTCCTGGTCGTTGGGATTGGCCTTGACAGCCTCGCCAAACCAGTAGCGCGCCCGCTCGTAGTTTTGCCGGTCGCGGAAAATCAGGCCCAGATTATAGGCCACGTTAGGGGCAATGGGGTTAATTTCCAGCGCGCGCTCGAAGGCCGTAATGGCTTTTTCATGCTCCGGGTCGCGGGCCAAAATGGGATTGCCCAGATAAGCCGCGCCCAGGTTGGTCCAGACCATCGCATTGTACGGTTCCATCTGACTCAGCGCCTCCAAAATCATCACCGCCTGCCCGAAGCGGTTGGATAAAATGTATGCGCCGCCCAGATTCAGAGCCACGTCTGGATGGGTTTCATCCAGGGTATACGCTTTTTCTAACACGCGGGCCGCCTGTTCGATGTCGCCGCGGCGTAACAATTCGCTGCCGCGCAGGAGCAGCTTTTTCACCTGATCCGGCGCGCCAGCGGCCGAAGCCGTTTTAGGATTAGAAAATGTCGTTTTGCTCATCGTCTCACTTCGTTTGCCAGATAATCAGTCCGGTCATTAAAAAGCTGCCCAGCAGCAGCAGCAGCCAAACGCCCTGCTGCTCCCAGACTTGCGTCCAGAGAGTTTTGGGCTGCTGCGCGGCCAGCCACGCTTTTTCCAGTTCGGCCAGCGAAAGACCGGTGGCCCGCTGCACGCCGGCGTCACACTCCTGGCCATCGGCATAGGCGGCCAGCAGGCTGCGCAGTGCCTGGTTGCCAAAACGCGCCTGGATGTAGCGGGTCAACGACTCGCTTTGGGCGTAGGCCAGCACCACCTTGTCTTCGGCGGCGGGGAAACGGCCGCACAAATCGGCCAATGGCAGCGTCTGGTAGGCGGCGACGGCCGTTTCCAACACCACGCCGTAGCTCGGGTTCGGATTGGCCTCCATCATCGTCGCCAGCCCTTCGCCCAACCAAATGGGCAAATGGTCGTAGGCCACCGGGCCGAGCGTTTGATAGAGCAGGTAATGGCTCATCTCGTGGGGAATGCTCTGGCGCAAATCGGCGGCGGCGGTACGGCTGTTGACGGCCGTTACCAGCAGCACGCCCAACTCCGGGTGGGCATGGGCGCCCACCCAATCCCGCCCAGTCAGGCGCAGCGCCGCCCGCAAATCGGCCGACGAGGGGTACAGGTAAAGGTTAAAGGCCACATCTTGCGGCAGCGGCAGGATGGCCTGCCAGCGCGGCAGCGCCTCGGCTACCACGTCCAGAGCCAACTGTCCCAACGCCAGGTCGTCGCCGGTCCAGTGGACCCGCACACTGTCCTGGGCCAGTTCGCGCCAGTCAAACTGGTCGTCCTGGTAAAGGAACTGCTGTGGCGGCAGGGTGATGGTCTGGCCGGCGGCCGTTTCCAGCACCCACCAATAAGTGACAGTTGTAAAAGGAGCCAGCCGCACCTGGCGCAAATCTACCCGATGGCTGATGGCTATCTGACGGCCGTCGGTCAGCGGTACAGCGGCGACAAAAGTATTGTCGAACTCCGGGGCCTGAAAGAGCAGCGTCGCGCCGGTGAAGTCGGTGGCGCTGACGCCGTTTAGCTGAAATGTCATGGCCTGCCCAAAGGCATAGTCGGCCGTGGAGCGCCAGCCGCCTTCAGACTGCGCCAACGGCTGAGCCGCCAACGGCCGTGCCGCCAACGGCCGTGCCGCCAACGGCCGTGCCGCCAACGGCCGTGCCGCCAACGGCCGTGCCGCCAACGGCTGAGCCGCCAACGGCTGAGCCGCCAACGGCCCCAGCCAGAGCAGCAAGAACAGCAGCGCCACAGACCTGCCCGGTCTACACCAAAACCTTCTCATCCAACAAACCCACCTGAGCATATGTATACTCGCAAAGGTCATCATCTGACATTTTTGCCACCTTGTCAGATGTCACCTTGTCACCTTGTCAGGTACATCTCGCGCCACGCCATCACAGCCCCAACAGCGCAATGGTGGCGGCAATGGTAAACGGGCTTAACAATGTCGTCAGGACAACGATACTCGTAACCGCCTCTGGCTGCAAGTCAAACTCCGTCGCCAGGATGATGGTGATCACGGCCGTTGGCATCATCGCTTCGACAATCGAAGCGGACCGGCCCAGGCCCGTCAGGCCCAACAAACCGGCCACCAACAGCGCCACAACCGGGGCAACCAGCAGTCGCAGCACCACCGCCGGGGCCGTCAGTCGCCAGGTTATATGCCCGCGAAAGCCTTCCATTTGCATCCCCAACACCAACAGCATCACCGGAATGGCCCCCTGCCCGGCCACTTCCACACCGCGCAGCAGCGGCGCGGGAATGGACCAATCGAACGCATAGACCAGCACAGCGCCAAACGCGGCGTACACCGGCGGCAGCCGCAGCATTCGTCCCAACGCCTGCCGCCAGGGCAGTTCGCCCATGGACGCCAGAAAAATTCCGGCCGAATAAAGCACAATGGTACTGGTTGTGAAGTAAACAATCGCCCGCGCCAGACCGTCGTCGCCATAACGAAGCTGCACCAGCGTCAGGCCATAATTGCCGCTGTTGCCAAAAATCGTCACGATGATCAGCGTCACCAGAGCGCGGCGCGGCAGACCAAGACCCCAACCCACCAAGACGGCCGTAACCGCCATCAGGGTAATAAACACCACCGCAAAGGCGGCCAGGGCAAACAATTCTTCGCCGGGCAGTCGGGAATTGACCAATGAGGCGAAAACCAGAGCCGGGCTGAGGATATACAGGGAAGTTTTAGACAGCGTATGCTTATCTACCACCTGCCAGCGCTGCAAGGCATAACCAAAACCGGCAACCATGAAGATAGGCAGGATATTTTGCCAGAGGACGGTGGCGATGGTGTTCAATGGTTATCTGGGGCGGTGTTCACAGTTCAGTATGGACTGAACACTGTTTACTGTTTACTGAATACTGTCTTCCAAACACCTACCACTAAAACTCGCTGATGAGGTCGTCATCGTCATAGCCGTCATCGCCATCGTCTGCGTAATCCATCAGGTCCAGTTCGCCGCCCAATAACAGGAGCGATTCCAACGATTCCTGAACCAACTCGTGCATGTCTTCAAAGTCTGGGTCTTCCAGCAAATCGGTAAGCAGGGTCTTGACCTGGTCGCCGCCAATTTGCCCCAAAGCAGCGATGGCGGCGGCGCAGACTTCATCGTCTTCGTCGTGGGTTAGCTCAGCCAGGAGGGGGATGGCTTCGCTGCGACCCATAGACCCGGCGGCGGTGGCCGCTTCGGCGCGCACGTCGGCCGACGGGTTGCCTAATTCTTCGAGGATAGTAGGCAGCCAGCGCGGGTCGGCGCTGTTGCCCATGGCAAAGATGGCGCTGAGATTCATGGCCGGATCGTCGTGTTCGTAGGCTTCTTCGATGAGGGCGTTGACGCGGGCATGGCTGGCAGCGCCCAGCGCTTCCAGGGCGGCGCGGCGGATAGGCACGGCCGTTGCCTCATCTTCGTAGGCTGCCAATAATGCGGGGATGACCGGTTCTAACGGCCGTGTGGGAATTTGCCCCCACTCCGCCAACAGCACAAAATGGGCCAGCGCCCTGGCGGCCGCCGCCCGCACATCCTGGTTGTCGTCTGTCTGCATCAGCCGCAAAATCGGCGCCACCAGCCGCACATCCGTAGCGTCCCACAGGCCATCTAAAGCCAACACCCGCACGGCAGCCAACGGGTCAGACAATCCCGCCTTAAAAATAGGCGTAAAGTCAACGGCAAAGTTATCTTCCGCCAGGTCAACCAGATGCCCCATAATCTCTTCGCGGCGATCATCAACCGCACCCGGCCAGGCGGCAAAAAAGCGCGACTCAGCCGACATAGGCATATCCGACAGGCGAAAAAGCAGGTGTACCGGCACTTGCTCATTGTGCAACAGTGCGTCCAAAACTTCAGAAAACAGTTGTATTTTTTCTTCTTTCATGGTTCCTCACAAAAAACCTCCCGTTTGGCGGGAGGTTTGAATAGTATTGTCCGTGTTCCGCGTGACGGCTTACGGCCTAAGGCTATACACATTAGAAAGGTATAATCGGATTGATTATATCCTGAACAATCATGAAGAGCATCAGGCTCAGCAGCACCAACATGCCGATGACGTGGACCATGCCTTCCCGTTCCGGCTCAATGCGCCGACCGCGCACCGCTTCGATCAGCACAAACATGATCCGCCCACCGTCGAGCGCCGGAATGGGCAGCAAATTGGTCAGGCCCAGGGCGACATTGATAAAGGCAAAAAAGTGCAGCAAGGGAAATAGGGTGCTGTTGGCGACCGAATTTTCTGTCACCTCGCCGGCAAGCTGGCTGATGCCCACAATGCTAACCGGACGGGCTTCGCTGGGTGATAGATCGCCGCGAATCAGCATCGCCGGGACGCGGAAAAACAGCCCAAATTGCTCCGTAAAGATATTGACGGCATCCATGCCCGCTTCGCCCAGGCCCCGGGTGATGCGCTCACCGGAATCAGACATGGTGAGTCCTACGCCAATAGGACCTTCCACGGCCGGATCATACTCCCCTTCGACGCGCGGAATCACGGTGACAATCATTTTTTCGCCGTTGCGGCTAATGAGCATTTCCACCGGTTGGCCGCCTTTGGCATACATCGGCCCGGAAATGACGCTGGTATTGTCTGCTTTTTCGCCTTCTACTTCCAAAATCACATCACCGGCGATGATGCCCGCCGTGAAAGCGGGCGAGTCGGGATTAACCTGGGAGATAGCGACGGCCGGCGCGCCCAGAGAGAAAGCAAACCACCAGGCCAACAAGGCGGCAATAAAGTTCGCCCCAGCCCCGGCGACCAGTACAAAAAAACGGGCGCGTTTGGAGGCGGCCGACAACCCATCAGGAATGGTGGGGTCGTCTTCACCGGCCGGCCGCACAAAACCGCCCAAAGGCAGCCAATTCAGGGTAAAAATTGTGCCGTTGTGCTTGCCCAACACGGCCGCGCGCGGCGGAAAACCGAAGCCAAATTCCTCTACACGAATTTTCGAGAGGCGCGCCGCACTAAAATGACCAAATTCATGGATGAGGATAATCGGCGTCAGAATAAGAAAAAATCCGGCAACTGCCCATAAAAACGACATAGTATTTTCCTTGTGTTGGCGGGGAGGGGGTGAACCCGCGCCGCCGCTTGAACATGGCGGCATTATACGCCTGTCCAGGGAAGGGTAGCAACCTATCCCCAGATGATCTTACCTCATTCTAACCGATAGATGGCCTGGGGGTTTAGAGACAAGTGTACCGACTGTCCAACGGCCGGAAGACGTTCGGCGGAATCGAATTCTAGTTTGAGGGGAACGGCCGTTTCCCCAGCCATCCCATCCACCAGCACCGTAACAATCTGGTAACGGCCGCGAAAGGAGAGGTCATGGACAAGGCCGTGTACTCCATTCACGCCCTCATCGCCCATGGGGACGATCTGGGCGGCTTCCGGGCGGATGAGAAAGTGGGCGGGCGATAGGGGCAGATGGGGCGACAGAGAGGGGGTAAAACGCAGGCGGCCGACGGGCGTTTGGGCGATGGGCGGGTTGGTGGAGAGGATGTCGCCGGGCAAGATGTTATCCATGCCCAGGAAACGGGCGACAAATGGCGTGGCCGGGTGGCGATACAAATCAGTCGGGTGGCCGACCTGTTCAATTTGTCCGGCGTTCATCACCACCACCCGGTCGGCGATGGCGAAGGCTTCGGCCTGATCGTGGGTAACATAGACGGCCGTTATCCCTTCCGGCCGGCCCAACACCCCGCCGGCCTGCTTGAGAATGTCGCGCAGTTCCAGCATCAGCCGTTCACGCAGGGCGCGATCCAATGCGCCCAATGGCTCATCCAACAGCAGCAGGCGCGGCGCAGGGGCCAGGGCGCGGGCCAGAGCCACCCGCTGCTGCTCGCCGCCGGACAGTTGATGGATGGCGCGTAGACCAAACCCGGCCAATCCAACCAGGCCAAGCACTTGCTCCACCCGGTCACGCATTTGGGCCGCCGACCAGTGCTGCATCCGCAGCCCAAAGCGTACATTGTCGGCGACGTTTTTGTGCGGGAACAGGGCGTAATCCTGGAACACCATGCCCAGGCCGCGCTGATGCACCGGGACGGCCGTCAGGTCTTGGCTTTCGAGCTGCACACGGCCGTTGTCGGCCGTTTCCAGCCCGGCAATGATGCGCAGCAGGGTCGTTTTGCCACAGCCACTTGGCCCCAGCAAAGCCACAATTTCCCCCGCCGCCACTGTCAGAGTGACCCCGAGTAAAACCGGCGCGTCGTTAAAAGATTTTTGGATCGTGTGTAGTGCCAACATAATCTATTGTGAGGGTTTTAACGCAAAGGAGGGAAAGAGGCAAAGTAACGCTAGAGTCTGGCGTTGTAACGCGATCTGGCAATGGTGTGTTTCATTTCAGCTAGAGGGGCAGCGGATTGGCAGGATTTGACGAACAAAAGAGCCACGTCCGATAAAACAAAAAGGTGCGGCGCGCTTTTTGCAGTGCGCCGCACCGGGCATCTCTCAACAAACGATGGTTTAGCTTTGGCGAACTTTGATGTCACTCACAAACGAAGTCGTTTCCAGCCGGATGCGCCGGTCGGCCATTTTGTAGTTGGGCGTTTCCAGATTCACCGGCCCCAGAAAGCTCTCTTCCTTGTTACCCAACACGTCTACTTCGCTGACAAAGGAGGTGGACGATACCGACACGCCCACGTCTTTAGGCACACGTACATCTATATCGCTGACAAACCCCAACGCCCGGATGCGCGTCTCGCCATAGGGAATGTCGGCCTGGGTCATGTCGAAGTCGGCGTCGGCGATAAAGTACCACAATTCTTCGTCGGTGACGGCCCACTGGCCGCTGCGCTCGACTTCACCGAGGAATTTCTGGGTAACGGCCGTGCCCGGTTCAATCATTCGTGGGCGGAAAATGAAAAACAGGCCCAACAAGATAAAGGCCATCGGCCAACACAAAATGCCCAGGTCAATGTTCAACAGGTTGGCTAACAGCAGCACAACCCCCAACACCACAATCACGATACCTAACGTAAATTGTCCCTGATTTTTCATCTGTCTGTCTCTCACTTTAGGACCTGACACGCTTTCGGACACCTGTCAGGTCTATCCATTTCTTACCAGGCTATACGCGCCGGCCAGACAGAGGTTGCAAACAGGGTTAAGCAGTGGGCCACTTTTTGCGGGCCAGCAGGAAGGCGACAATGCCCACCGCGCCCACCAGACCCAACAGCGCCAAAAACAGCGCCCAGGTTGGCGGCTGCATGGCTTCAGGTATCGCGGACGGAGGGACTTTGGCGTTGGCCCAGACCACGCCGCCCGAATGGGCGTCGGTGGTCACTGCGCCGCTGAAATCCGCCCCGGCGACGTTGACTGCCAGCAGGGTCGCCGCGCTCAGGTCAGCGTCTGTCAGGTCGGCGTCTTGCAAGTTAGTCCCGTTGATTCTGGCTGCTTTCAGGCTGGCGCCGCGCAAATTGGCGTTTGCCATATTGGCGCCGGCAATGAATACACCATCCAGGGCTGCGCCCGACAAATCTACGCCGGCCAGGTCTGCCCCAGCGATGATGGCTTTGCGTAAATCGGCCTGGGCGAGGTTTGCGCCGGGCAAGACCATGCCGATCAGCTTCATTTCGCTCAAGTCCAATCCACTCAGGTCTATGCCGGCCAGGTTTTGCTTGTCGCGCAGACGGGCCGCTATTTCTTCTCGATTGCCTGGTTTTGTCTGTTCTTCCACACTCATTTTGTCACCTCTTCGCCTAAAAATTTCGGATTGCGGATTTCGGATTGACGTAACGCCAGCATCTTGCTGGCGTCGCCATCTGGAAGATGGCGCTCTGTTTTCATTCGTGGTGGTGGGTGGCGCGGGTTGGTATCCGCCACAGCGGACGGCATTTTCTCCGCGCCATCTCGCCCAACAAACGGCTGTGTCGGGCAAAAAAGAGGGCGAGACAGGCGGGGGCGAGGCATTGGTGATTGGCAAAGATGTCGCCCCGCCTGTCCCGCCCCTACCTGCTCAACTTATTTGAAACACTCCCTCGATCAATTTGTCAGCGAAGCCAACGCGTGATTGATGGCTTCGATGGTTTCGCGCGGCAGCATGTCGGGCACGAAGGCGGCGATTTGCTCCAGGGACATGGTCATTGCCATGTCTATCTGGGGGTGATTCATCAGATCGCCCAAATGTTCTTGCAGCACGGCCGTTGCCCGCGCATCATTGAGCAAGGTTTGCAAAGGCAGCCCGGTGTGCAGTTTCATCACCCGCGCGCCGTCACCGCCCCACTCAAACTGCCCGCTGAGGCAAATATCCTGCGCCGAACGGCCGACCAATACGCTGAACATACCCGCCTCCGTCACCCAATCGCCCACGGCCGGATCGTAAAAGGCCAGCGATTGGCGGCTGAGGGGCAGGACGACGGTTTGGGTTTCGCCCGGCTGCAAGGCGATTTTAGCGAAGGCTTTGAGTTCCTTGAACGGCCGTACCAACCGCGCCACCTCATCACGCACATACACCTGCACCACTTCCTGCCCGAACCGGCTGCCGGTGTTGGTGATGTCTACTTGCACCTGAACGGCCGTATCCTCCACCGCAATCTTCAGATTGTCGTAGGCAAAGGTGGTGTAAGACAAGCCGTGCCCAAAGGGGAACAACGGCGCGATTTCCTTTTTGTCGTAGTAACGATACCCCACAAACAACCCTTCACCGTACAGAACTTTGCCGTTTTCGCCGGGGTAGTTCAGGTAAGCCGGGGTATCGGCCAGGCGGCGGGGGAAGGTGGTGGGCAGGCGGCCAGACGGATTGACATCGCCGAACAGCACGTCGGCCAGGGCGTTGCCCCCTTCCTGGCCGGGATACCACAGTTGCAGCACGGCCGTTACCGCATCCAGCCAGGGCATTGTCACCGGCGACCCCACGTTGAGGACGACGATGGTGTTGGGATTGGCCGCTGCTACGCGGGCGATCAGTTCATTTTGCGCGCCCACCAGTTCCATGTCCGGCCGGTCGAAGCCTTCACTCTCCCATTCTTTGGTCAGCCCGGCAACAACAATGGCGACATCTGATCGGGCGGCCAGGGCAACGGCCGCCGCCAGGGGATCTGCTTCCTGCGGCGGCCGGCAGCCCAGATTGAGCGACCTGCCCTGGCCGACCGCGTCGGCGCTGTATTCAACCACCACGTCGTAGGGTTGGTTGGCGATCAGGTCCAGGGTAACGGCCACTGCCTCCGATTCGGCCGTCAGGCACTCCAATTGGACGACGCCATCCACCAGGAAGCGGCTGTGGCCGGTGCTGTCTAGCGTAAAGGTGTAAGCGCCGCTTTGCGGTACAAGCAATTGACCGCTCAGGCGCAGGGAAAAATTGGCCGGGTTTATGTACGGATGCCGTTCGCCAAACCAGTGGAGGTTGGTTTTTTGGATCGCGGCCGTATAAATGGGCGCGCCATCCAGCTGACGGTTGCCAAAATAAGAGAGCGTCAGCCCGGCACGGCCGTCTGCGGTGCGCAGCCAATCCGTCGGGATGGGCGGCAGTTGACGGTGGATGGCGCAGCCAAGAGCAAACGCCACCTGCGCCTGCTCGCCCGCTCGCTGGCGAATCCCGGCCAGCGGGCTGATGGCGTAATGGGGATTCACGCCGGAACTACCCCCACCCATTATTTGTGCTGCCTGCGCGTTCTCGCCGATGACAGCGATGCGCTGCGGCCTGTCCGGGTCCAGCGGCAGCAAGCTGCCCTCGTTCTTCAGTAAAACAATGGCTTCGGCGGCGGCGGCGCGGACCAATTGGCGATGCTCCGGCCGGTTTATGCTCTGCTCTGGCGGCAATTCCGGCCGATCAAACACGCCTACACGAAACATCGTGCGTAACAGGCGGCGCACTTTGTCGTCCACCAACGCCACGTCTAGTGCGCCATTCTCCACCGCCCGGCGCACCCGGTCGTCGTGCCAGCGGGCGGGACCGGGCATTTCCAGGTCCAGACCGCCAGCGGCCACATTTTCGGTGTAAGAGCCGTACCAATCGGAGATGACCAGCCCGTCAAAGCCCCATTCCTCCTTGAGGATGTCGCGCAGCAGGTGGCTGTTTTCGCTGGCCCACACGCCGTTGATGCGGTTGTAGGCGGACATAATGGTCCAGGGTTTGGCCCGCTCCAGAGCGATGCGGAAGGGTTCCAGATAGATTTCACGTAACGGCCGTTCGGCTACTTCTGAACTCATGCTGTGCCGCTCATACTCAGAATCGTTGCAGACAAAATGCTTGATACATGCCCCCACCCCCTGGCTCTGCAAGCCCTGAATGTAAGCGGAGGCCAGCATCCCACTGAGGTAGGGGTCTTCGGCGTAACATTCAAAGTTACGGCCGGCAATGGGCGAACGGTGAATGTTGACCGTAGGCGCAAGCAGCACATGCGCCCCTTTGGTCTTCACCTCATCGGCCAATGCCTGCCCTACCTGCTCCACCAGCGCCGGATTCCAGGTAGCGCCCAGAGCGATGCCCACCGGGAAGCAAACCGAAGTTGGCCCGGTGTTATCATCCACACCGCGCACTCCGTTGGGGCCATCGGACACTTTCATAGCCGGGATGCCCAACCGTTCGACAGGCACGGTGTGCCACATATCGGCTCCGGCCAACAGAGATACTTTTTCGGCCAGCGTAAGCTGTTCAATCATTGTGTTTATTTGATCTTCCATTTTCTCCTCACGCGGTGCTGTATCCGCCTAAGCTTACAAGTACCGCACAAACTTATTTTCTTTATCCACCAAGATCATCTTGGGGTTGGCAATAGGCTGGTCGCTCAGGGCGTAGCCCATAATGATAATTTCATCACCGGCGTGGATAAGGTGGGCGGCGGCCCCGTTCATGCAAATGATGCCGGAGTCGCGTTCCCCTTTGATGATATAGGTCTCCAGGCGCGCGCCGTTGGTATTGTCTACCACCTGCACTTTTTCGCCCGGCCACAGGCCAGCCTTGTCCAGCAAGGCTTCGTCTATGGTAATGCTGCCGACGTAATCGAGGTTGGCCTCAGTGACGGTAGCTTTATGAATTTTAGCGTGTAATACCCAGCGCATGGGTGTCAGTTTCTCCTTAATCGTCAATCGTCAACTGCCACAACATATTGTCTATGAGACGGGTGCGGCCGAAGAAAACGGCCGTAGACAACACCGCCGCCTCTTGTACCTCATCCAATTCAACCAACGTGCCCGGATGGGCCACGCTCAGGTAGTCCAGCCGGGCCAGCGGCTCGGCGGTGATCATGGCCTGCATCAGGGCGCGCAGTTCAGTGGCGTCGCGCGCGCCATCGTTAAGGGCTGCTGCTCCGGCGGCCAATGCCCGCGACAAAATGGTCGCCGCCGCCCGCTGCGCCGGGTCCAGGTACTTGTTGCGTGAACTCATCGCCAGCCCATCCGCCTCGCGCACCGTCGGGCAGACGACCATCTCCAGGTTGAAGTTGAGATCGGCCACCATTTGGCGCAAGACGGCCGTTTGCTGGTAATCCTTTTGCCCAAAATAAGCCCGCGTCGGCTGGAGGATGTTGAACAGCTTCGCCACAACAGTCGCCACACCGCGGAAATGGGTCGGGCGCGAGGCCCCTTCCAGCCGCCGCGTCACCTCCTCGACAGTGACATAAGTCTGGAAACCAGGCGGATACATGATGGTATCATCGGGCGTAAAGACCAGGTCGGTCCCGGCCGCTTCTAGTAAGGCCAGGTCACGCGGCAGGTCGCGGGGGTAGCTGCTCAGGTCTTCGGTCGGCGCAAACTGCGTCGGGTTGACATAGATGGTAACGGCCGTGAACTCATTTTCCGCGCGCGCGCGCTCCACCAGCGAGATATGCCCCTCGTGCAAATAACCCATCGTCGGGACCAATCCCCAAGTTGCGGCCGGGTTCTGCCAGCGTATCTGGCGTACTTCATGGATGTTATTGCTTACTCTCATGTTATCCTTTTGCTGCGGGCTGCGGGCCAGGATGCACGGGACCACGAATCCTCACTCCCTGATCCCTGGCCCCTGTCAGATCCACCACCAGCCCATCTACCTCTATTTTCCAATCGGTGATGGGCTGGCCGGCTTCGGCCGATTTGACCCAGCGCCAGAGTTGGATGTTGACGGGCGTGGGCACGCCAAACTGCTGCCCGGCTTTGATCACGGCGCCACAGATGGCCTCGATTTCTGTCTGGCTGCCGCGCCGGATGTCCTGAAGCATCGAAGAGTGGTTTTGCGCCGTCGCCTGGGCCACTTGCAGGGCGCGCTGCGCCGTGTCGGGGTATGGCAGTTGGATGCCCTGCGCGGCGGCGACAACGGCCGTTTCCCTGGCCGCCGCCATCATCACCAATTTTAAGGGTTCTTCCTCCGCCAACAAGCCATTGCGAATGCGCAGAACGGCCGTCAGCGGATTAATGGCCGCGTTCACCGCCAGTTTGCCCCAGACCAGCCCTTGCACGTCATAGACGATCTCCACGCTGAAACCGGCCGCCCGCAAACAACCCACCAGCGGCTCAAAAAAGATGTTGGCTGCCGCCCGCGCCAGACTGATGGGACCATCGCCAGCGGCGCGGACCATGCCCGGCCGCACCATCGTCGCCCCCAAAGAGGTAACGCCCTGGACCACCCGCCAGGCGCCATACGCCTGGGCCAGCGTATCCCAATTGCCCAGCCCATTTTGCAAGGTGACGATGAGGGTGTCCGTGTTGACCAGGGTGCGCAGGCGGCGCACGGCCGTACTGGTCTGGTAGCTTTTCACCAACACCAGGGCCACGTCCACCGGCGGCAGCAGCAGTGGTTCGTCGGTAGCCAGGAGGGGATGGGTGTGGGAACGGCCGTCAGCCTCCAGCAGCGTCAACCCCCCAGCTTCAATCGCGTCCAACTGCTCTGCCCAGGACCCGACCATCACCACGTCCGCCTGCTCGGCCAGCCGCAGCGCCATCAAGGAGGCCAACGCCCCTGTGCCGATAATGCCTATGCGTAACATGATTTTGCGAAAGTGGTTGGATAGTTGGTTGGCTTAACACCTATCCACCAACTATCCAACCTCACCATCCAGCAGCGCGAAAAAGTGGGCCAGTTCGTCTGCGGGCATGGTGAAGGTGTGGCTTTCCGCCGGGAATGTCTTATCGGCGACTTCCTGGCGATACTGCGCCAACGCCTGGCTGATTTGCGCGCCGATGTTGGCATATTGTTTGACAAATTTAGGCTGGAATTTGTCGAACAGACCAAGCAAATCGTGGTAAACCAACACCTGCCCATCGCAGCCAGCCCCCGCGCCAATGCCGATGGTGGGGATGTCTAACCGCCGACTGATTTCGGCGGCGACGGCCGCGGGCACAGCTTCCAGCACCAGGCTGAAACAGCCGGCCGCTTGCAAAGCCAGCGCGTCTTGGAGCAGGGCATAGGCGGTGACGGCCGTTTTGCCCTGCGCCTTGTGCCCGCCCAAACTGGTCGCCGACTGCGGCGTCAGGCCAATATGCCCCATCACCGGGATACCCACCCGCGTAATGGCCCGCACGCGGTCGGTGACGGCTCGCCCACCTTCCAACTTCACCGCCTCCATGCCACCTTCTTGCAAGAAACGGCCGGCGTTGCGTACTGCCTCCTTCACGCCAACCTGAAACGACATGAAAGGCATGTCGCCCACCAGCAAGGCGCTGCTTGCGCCGCGGGCCACCATACGGCCGTGGTGGAGCATAATCTCCATCGTCACCGGGTTGGTGCTGTCCAACCCCATCATCACCATCGCCAGCGAATCGCCGACGAGGATCATATCAATCTCCGCCTTATCCACCAGCAGCGCCGAAGAATAGTCGTAGGCAGTTAACATGGTGATGGGGTCGCCCTGCTGCTTTTTAGCGGCCAGCGCCGGGATTGTCACTTTGGGCCGTGTTTGGTCAGGCTGAGAACTCATAGTTACCTCTATTTTTCAGAACTGACAGATTTTCCGCAACCGCATCAGCTCTTTTGATACAGATTTTACCAAAATGCAGCGCTTCGGTAACTATAAAGACCCGAAGGGTTTGGGATACCCTTCGGGTCGGCGACAAAAGCAAAGGGTGCGCGTCCAGAGGATGCGCACCCTTTGCCGTTCATTTAGGTGTCTCCAGGACGGGTCAGCGAATTTCAGGGCGTGGGATGGGCACAATAAACTGCCCACCGGCGGCGCGATACGCTTCCTGCTGCTTCATGATTTCCGTGGCGAAGTTCCAGGCCAGCAGCAGCACGTAATCGGGCTGATCTTCCAGCAGTTTGGCGGGTGGGAATATCTCGAAGTGGTTGGCGCCCATGAAACGGCCGTGCTTATACGGATTCAGGTCCACCACATAGTCCACCAGCGCCTTGTCTATGCCGCAGTAAGCCAGCAGCGTTGTCGCCTTGGCCGCCGCGCCATAGCCCACGATGGAGCGCCCTTCCTGTTTCAGGCCGGTCAACAAACGCATGAGTTCTGTTTTCACCGCCGCCATACGGCCGGCAAAATCCAGGTAAAAGTCAATCCGGTCTACCTGGCGCTCTTTTTCCTGGGCCAGCAGGCGAAGGACAGATTCTTGCGGCCGTTCCACCGGTTCCACAAACAACCGCAGCGAGCCACCATGGATGGCGACCTGCTTCACGGCGTTCAGATACAGCCCATGTCGCCGGAACAGCCGGTCCAGCGCTGTCACCGAAAAATAGCAGAGGTGTTGGTGGTAGATGGTGTCAAACTCGCAGTGGTCTACCAAATCCACAACGTAGGGCGCTTCAATGACGGCCGTGCCATCCTCCTTGAGGATGGTGCGGATGCCGGTGACAAAACCATTCAAATCGGGCACGTGGGCCAGAACGTTGTTTGCCAGAAAGATGTCGGCGGCTTTGCCTTCAGCGCGGAACTGCGCCGCCAATTCTTGCCCGAAAAACGTGACCATCGTCGGAATCCCGGCGTCTATGGCCGCCTGGGCCGGCGCTTTGGCCGGGTCTACGCCCTGCACCGGGATGCCCGCCTGGGCAAAGTTTTTCAGCATGTAGCCGTCGTTGCTGGCGGCTTCGATCACCAGACTGGTCTCGTTCAGGCTGCGCTCGGCCATAATATCGGCGGCGCTGGCGGCGAAATGCCGCAGCAGGGAAGGGGACACGGAGGAAAAATAGGGGTATTCGGCGAAGAACAGGATTTCCGGGTCAATGGTCTCGCGGATTTGCGCCAGGGCGCACTCCTCGCAGAATACCAGGGTCAGGGGGGCCATTAATTCCGGCTCGTCGAGTTGGTCGCGGCGCAGCAGGCGGTCGGCCAGAGGGGTGAGGCCAAATTCGACGATGGTGCGCAGGCGGTCTGAACCACAAGCGCGGCAGGTGGTTTCGTTGGTATGAATCATGGTTGTTACCTACAGAGCCAGGTCGGGCTGCCGCCAGCGCAGGGTGTCGCTGAGACGCCCCGATGCCATTAACGCTTTGATGTGCTTCAGGCGGCGGTAGCGCGGGCCTTCAAACTCTTCCAATTCCAGGCCAACCTTCTGATAGGCGGCGTATAACTCTTCCGCTCCTTTTTTGGCCGTCCATTGGGGCTGGTAGCCGGGCAGGGTGTTAACAATTTTATCGCAGTTGACGCGGTAATTGCGTTTATCGGCGGTGGCGCCTTCGGCAAATTCGACGCGGCTGCCGGGGATGGTTTCGGCGACGATTTGGGCGATCTGGCGAATCTGGTAATTTTCGCTGGAAC
Organism: Candidatus Leptovillus gracilis; assembly: GCA_016716065.1. Taxonomy (NCBI): domain Bacteria; kingdom Bacillati; phylum Chloroflexota; class Ardenticatenia; order Promineifilales (SeqCode); family Promineifilaceae (SeqCode); genus Candidatus Leptovillus; species Candidatus Leptovillus gracilis. The sequence continues at coordinate 107,934 of JADJXA010000012.1, forward strand.
GGCCGACATTGAAGGCTTCGTTATGGACCAATTCGCGGGGCGCTTCCATGACAGCGATAAAAGCGCGGGACATGTCGCTGATGTGGACAATGGGACGCCAGGGCGTGCCATCGCTTTTCAGGTAGACCAGACCAGTGGTGAAGGCCCAGGCGGCCAGGTTGTTCAGCACCAGGTCGAAGCGCAGGCGCGGCGAGACGCCGTAGGCGGTGCCGCTGCGCAGGAAGGTGGGGCTGAAGTTGTCATCGGCCAGTTTGGCGACGTCTTGTTCGACCATGACTTTGGAACGGCCGTAAGGTGTTACCGGGTTAAACGCCGAAGACTCATCCAGCCAGTCAGTAACGCCCGCGCCGTAATTGCTGCACGAGGAAGAGAAAATGAAGCGCTGCACGCCCACTGCCTTAGCCATCTCCGCCAGACGGACAGAGGCGTGATGGTTAATGTCGTAGGTCAATTCAGGGTTCAGGTCGCCCAATGGATCGTTGGACAGCCCGGCCAGATGGATGATGGCGTCAAAGCCTTCCAGGTCGGCCATTTGGATGTCGCGGACGTCCTTGTTAATTTCGGGATAATTGCGCTGTGTGTCTTCACCGAAGGTGGAACCTTCGTACAAATTGGTGTCCAGACCCACAACATCATGATTGGCGGCGATCAACATAGGCATCATTACGGTGCCTACATAGCCATTATGTCCGGTAACTAATACACGCATATGTCACTTCCTATTATGAGAGGGTATATTCTGACAGACAAGCAGAAACAGTTATAAAAAATAAAAGCGCACAATAGTCTGAACAACTGTTGTACGCTGAATGGATTAGTCCCAAACCTTCCAGGGTGGGTTTTTACTCTGCCACAGGGTCTCTAAAATATGCTTTTCGCGTAAGGTGTCCATACATTGCCAGAAGGATTCATGTTTGTAGGCCATCAACTGCCCTTCCTCGGCCAGACGGGCCAGCGGTTCTTGCTCGAACATCATTTCGTCGCCGTCAATGTACTCGAATACCTCTGGTTCCAGGACAAAAAAAGCGCCGTTGATCCAGCCTTCGGCCGTTTGCGGTTTTTCCTGGAAGCGGACGATGCGGTCGCCGTCAAATTCCAGATGTCCATAACGCGCGGGTGGGCGCACGGCCGTCATTGTTGCCAATTTGCCATGCGCACGATGAAATTCTAACAGGCGGTGCAAATTGACGTCTGAAACGCCATCGCCCCAGGTGAGCATAAAGGTCTCGTCGCCAATGTAAGGCTGCAACCGTTTGATCCGGCCGCCAGTCATGGTATCGTGGCCGGTATCAATCAGCTCCACTACCCAATCTGGATGATATTGGTCGTGGGACCGAACCTGACCGCTGCGAAAATCTACCGTCAGGCTGCTGCCTAACGACAAATAATCTACCATGTACTTCTTCAGGACCTCGCCTTTGTAACCAAGGGCAACCACAAAATCTTTGAAGCCATAATGTGCATAGTGCATCATGATGTGCCAGATAATGGGATTGTCGCCAATCTCGACCATGGGTTTGGGTTTCAATGTGGTTTCCTCTGAGAGACGGGTCCCCTTGCCACCGGCTAAAATACCTACTTTCATTGGAACTCCCTTATGCGTGTCGCGCCGGACGCGCCGACGCTGCGCCTTATGCTGTGTTTGACGGCATGGTAGATGACGTGAGTTACGAATCGTCTTACGCGGCGTTGGCGGCGAGTTGAGGCGTCGGGCGTTTCGCAGGTTAGGCACAATGCTGCTAAAATGGGGCAATGATGGAAACGAATTTGTCCCACACGAACAAATCGGCCAGCACGGCCGTTCACAAAGCGCAGGCCGCCGCCGGAGGTCCGGTTCCGGTGGCAATTGTCACCGTCAGCGACAGCCGCACCCCGGAGACGGACGTGAACGGCCGCTATTTGCGCGCCCAGGTTGAGGCTGCCGGGCATGTGGTAGCTGCGTATCATCTGATTAAAGATGAACCGGCGCAGGTAACGGCCGTACTCGATGAACTTGCCGCCGGCCCGGCCCGCGTGGTCCTCTTCAACGGCGGCACCGGCATCGCCCCCCGCGACACTACCTTCGACGTGTTGGACCACAAGTTGGAGAAACGAATGCCCGGTTTTGGCGAATTATTCCGCATGTTAAGCTGGTCAGAAGTCGGCGCGGCGGCCATGTTGTCGCGGGCGACGGCCGGCGTTTACCGCAATACCCTTATCTTTTCCACCCCTGGCTCACCCAATGCCGTGCAATTGGCCTGGGAAAAACTCATTGCCCCCGAATTGCAGCACATGGCCTGGGAAATGGTGCGGTAGTTGATAGTTGACAGTTGGGAGTTGCTAATGAAGACGCCCAACTACCTGCTACCAACTATCAACTACCAACTACCAACTTCTTATGATGACCCCTGAAGCAATACTGGAAGATTTTAACTGGCTGGAAACATGGGATGACCGGTATGGTTATCTCGTTGATTTGGGCCGCGATCTGCCGCCCATGGCGGCGGCCGACAAGACGGAAGAGACGCGGATTGAGGGCTGCCAAAGCGGCGTATGGATTAAGATGACGCCAGAAGGCGCGCCGCCAATGTTGTCGTTTGTCGGCGACAGCGATTCGGCCATCGTCAAAGGGTTGGTGGCGATTGTGTTGGCGTTGGTGAACGGCCGTTCGCCTCAGGCTGTTCTGGACTTAGACATTCCCGGCTTTTTTGAGCAGCTTAAACTAGAAAAGCACCTCAGCCCGACGCGCAAAACGGGTCTGAACGAGATGGTGAAAACGATTCGGCAAAAGGCGGCCATTCTCGCCGAAAGGTCATAATCTTCTCGTGCCTCCAGATATAAGCCATATCTACAATTTTTACCGCCTGGACGACCGGGTCGCCTGCGCCGGGCAGCCCCAGGCCGATGACTTTGCGCGGATTAAGGAAGCGGGTTATGAAGTAGTCTTTAACCTGGCGCCGGCCGATTCTTCCCACGCGCTGCACGACGAACAGGCTGTTGTTGCCGGACAAGGTCTGGCATACGTTCACATCCCCGTCATCTGGGACGCGCCCCAACGCCGCGACTTCGCCTTGTTTTGCCAGGCGATGCAGGCCCATGACGGCCGTAACCTCTTCATCCACTGCATCGCCAACATGCGTGTATCGGCATTCCTTTACCTGTATCAGCGCACTCAGGGCGTGCCCGAAAAGACGGCCCGCCAGGTATTAGATGCCATCTGGCAGCCCAACCCCACCTGGCAGGCGTTCATCAACCATGTTTTAGCCGAGGTGTAGCGGCTGTTTATTCTGGCAACGGCCGTCACGCACGCTTAACATCCGCCCCATGGACAACCCACTTTTCTGGCAAGGATTGCTCTTTGGCGTGGGCATCGCTGCCCCAGTGGGGCCGATTGGCGTCCTGACCATCCGCCGCACGCTCACCGAAGGGCTGCTCATTGGCCTGCTCACCGGCCTTGGCGCAGCCACCGCCGACGCTTTGTATGGCAGTGTGGCGGCGCTGGGGTTAACGGCCGTTTCCAATTTCCTCATCCAATACCAGACCTGGCTCCGTCTCGGCGGCGGCCTCTTCCTTTTGTACCTCGGCCTCAAAACGCTCCGCCTACCCGCCGCCACCAACGCGCCACAATCCGCCGCCTCAAATCCCAAATCGCAAATCGCCTTACTCCACGCCTATACCACCACGCTCTTCCTCACCCTGTCCAACCCGGTGACGATTTTGTCTTTTACGGCCGTGTTCGCCGGTTTCGGTTTGGGCAGCCAGACTCATGGAGCCGGGGCAGGCGTCCAACTGGTGTTGGGCGTGTTCCTCGGCTCCGCCCTGTGGTGGCTGACGCTCTGTTTGGCAGTAACGGCCGTGCGCGCCCGTCTCTCCCCCACTGTTTTCCGCCTTATCAACCTGGCCTCCGGCCTCATCCTCATCGGTTTCAGCCTCGCCCTCCTCTTCACCGGTCTGTAAGGCGATCCGGTCGGCGGTCAGCTATTAGGCAATCCCCCAACGCCCTGTTATACTGTGCCCACAAGCAATGCCGAGACAGAAAGACGTTTCCTACACCCCTCCTCTTCTGGACCGTACATTCATCGCTCCCACTTCCCGCTTAAATTATTCCTGTTTCTCCTGGCTAAAAGCCAAAGGCAAATAATTCATGAAACATCTTGAAGATATAAAGCTCATTCAAGGCGGCATGGGAGTGCATGTGTCCAATTGGCGGCTGGCCCGGACGGTCGCCATGCAGCGACCCGGCGTCACCGTAGGCACTGTTTCCGGCACAGCGTTGGATGTGGTCTACGTGCGGCTGCTGCAATTGGGCGACCCCGGCGGCCACGCCCGACGCGCCCTCCAGTCCCTCGACGACACATTTGGCGTGACCATCGGCCGTAAAATCCGCGACCGCTATTTCATCGAAGGCGGCAAAGCGCCCGGCGACCGGTTCCGCAGCGCGCCAATGCAAATCATTCACACCCACGATGAACGCAAAACTTTCCCCATGCCCAACGGCGCGGCCGCGATGGTCCCGCTCAAGTTGGACGACGACATCATCGAACTGCTTATCGCCACCGGTTTTGTGGAAGTCTGGTTGGCGAAAGAGGGGCACAGCGGCAAGATATTCATCAACTTTCTCAACAAGATTGAACTGCCGCTGATTTACGTGATGTACGGGGCCATGTTGGCCGGCGTGGATGGCGTCATCGTCGGCGCGGGCAACCCGGAGGGGCTGCCGGCCCTGTGCCAGCAGTTGGCGCAGCACACCCCGGTGGCCCACGAAATCTCGGTGTTATACCGCGAAACCGGCGAAGAATTTGCCATCGCTTTTGACCCTCAACAAGTGGCGGAGGGTAGATTGACGACACGGCCGTTAACCACCCCCGCCTTCCTCGCCATCGTCTCGCTAGAAGACCTGGTCAAAGTGCTGGCCGAAAGCAAAACCGCGCCGCCCGACGGTTTCATCATCGAACACCATACGGCCGGCGGCCACAACGCCAGCCCGCTTGGTCCCCTGGTCCGCGACACGCTGGGCCAACCCATCTACGGCGCCCGCGACGAAGCCAACCTGTCGGCCATCCGCGCCGTCGGCATTCCCTTTTGGCTGGCCGGGGGGTATGGCAGCCACGCAAAATTGCAAGAAGCGCTGGCCGCCGGGGCCAACGGCGTGCAGGTAGGCACTGTGTTCGCCCTGGCCGAAGAATCGGGCATGAAGCCCGAATACCGCTCAGCCATCCTGGCCGCCCTGAAAAACGGCGTAGACGACGCCGACCTGGTGCGCACCACCACCTTCTCGCCCACCGGTTTTTCTTTCAAAGTCGTCCAACTTCAGGACACCCTCTCGGAAGCAGAGGTCTACGAAAGTCGCAAGCGCGTCTGCGATATTGGCATGTTACAGCAGCGCGGCTTCAACAAACCCGACGAGCATGGTGAGCGCACGCTCTTCCAACGCTGCCCGGCCGGCCCCATTGAAACCTACATCAACAAACGCGGCCTGGAGCGCAATACCGACGAGCGACGCTGCCTGTGCAACGGCCTGCTGTCCAGCGTGGGTCTGGGCCAGGTAAAAGAAATCCAGGGTGAACTGGTGGAAGAACCAGCCATCGTCACCCTGGGCAACCATCTGGACGGCATACGCCGCCTTTCTCGCCAGGGGCAGACCCATTACTACGTTCAGGATGTAGTAGCCGACATTTTAGGTTAGCGGGCCATACCCCGCGGGCCATACCCTGCGGGCCATACCCCGCGGGCCATACCCGGCGCGGCTATTCCCGGCGCGGTTCCGGCTCCAGGTAGCCGCCGCGCACCGTGCCCCCCAACACAATCCCGGCCGTCACCAACACCAGATTCTTGATGATGTACTGTCCCTCCAGAGTCAGGCCAAACGGGAACGAAGTCCAAACCGCCTCCGGCAGCATCAACAGCGGCAGCGTCGTGCCGGGCATCTGCAAGAACAACAGCAGCAGCGTCAATCGCATCGGACGGCCCAGCAACAGCCCTACCCCAATCGCCATCTCCCATACCGCCAATACCGGGATAAACAAATCGGGATCAACAAAAAAGATGGTCTGCCGGACCAACTCTTCGGCCGGGCTAAGATTAGGGATCAACTTGAGCGCCCCAAACCAGAAGAAAATAACGCCCAGACCAATGCGCAGCAGCGTCAGGCCATGACGCGCCATCCAACGGGTGATATTTAAATCAAGCTCATCGAACCGCTTGTCAAACATGTGGTTCTTCATCAACATGGCGCTGTCTCCTATTTTTATTATATTTGTGATAATTTGCACAATAATGCCTAAATTATAACCCGCCCGCCGCCACGCGCCACAACCAAAAGAGTAGTTTGGGCAGCCGATTTAGGCAGCTCTCACCTACCCGTTTGGGTAGATTTGGTTCTTGACTGAACGTTCAATCAAGTATATTATGCAGGCAGCACAAAGAGTCGGGCATGAAACATCACCCATGCAATGGAGCAGGCATGAGCCAGGAAAGCGACCGCCGCCAACAGATTTTAGACGCCGCTTTTGCTGAGTTTGCCGCCAAAGGGTTTAAAGGCGCGACCATCAAAAGCATTGCCCGCGCCGCCGGGCTGCAATCGCCTTCCCTGATCTATTGGTACTTCCCCACCAAAGAAGAGCTGTTTCAGGCCATGCTGCAAGCGCGCCTGCACCTGTTTCAGGTGATCAGCCAAAGCGCCGCACTGCTGGACCAGCCGCCGCAAGAAGTGCTGCCCCAAATTGCCACCGCCTATCTGGACATTACCAACCAGCCAGAAATAAACACCATGGCCAGGTTGGTTTTTTCCGAAGTTGTGACTCGGCCGGAAATTGCCGACGTGTTCGCTACCCGCTTCATCCAGCAAATATTGGAATTTCTCAAAACGTATCTGAATCATCAGATTGATTTGGGGCATTTGCGGCCCCACGATACCCGCGCCAGCGCCCGCGCCTTCATCGGCATGATGCTGCCGCAGATGCTCAGTTTTCTTTTATTTCCGTCTTTGCGCAGCGATGGCCTGAGCAATGAAACCCATGTTGCTACGGCCGTAGAAATTTTCCTTTCCGGGCTGTGGCCTGAACCATAAACCGCAGCGGCTGGCCCAAGTGCCCCCATGTTCAACTCTCGTCTACGCTCTCTGATTCGCAAGGAATTTATCCAAATTGCCCGAGACCCGCGCACCCTGGCGCTGACCTTTCTGCTGCCGGTGATCCAGCTATTCCTGTTAGGCTACGCCGCCACCAACGACGTACGCAACGTGCCGCTGGCGGTGTTCGACCAGGACAAAAGCCGCGCCTCGCGCGAACTGTTGGACGCATACCGGGCGGCCGATTATTTCCAGATTGGCTACGATGTGCAGTCTGAAGAGGAATTGCGGCAGTTGATCGAAAACAATTCGGCGCGGGCCGGGATGATTATTCCGCCCGATTATGGCGCACGCTTGGCGGGGCAACGGCCGTCACAAGTCGCCTTCATCATAGACGGGTCCGATCCCACCGTCGCCGGGACCGCGTTGGCCGCCGCCACCCTCATCGCCCAGTCCAAAGCCACCGAGCTGGCCGTGCAAAGGCTGGCGCTGCGCGGCCTGGCCGGGGCCTTACAGCCGGCCGTCGAAGTGCGCACCCAGGTCTGGTACAACCCCGATCTCGTCAGCGCCTACTTCATGATCCCCGCCCTCATCGGCATGATTTTGCAATTCCTGGCGATCATGCTCACCGCCACCGCCATCGTGCGCGAGCGCGAACAGGGGACCATCGAACAGCTCATCGTCACCCCCATTCGCTCCCTAGAACTGGTGGTGGGTAAGGTCACGCCCTACGTGCTGCTGGCCTTTTTCGACATGATCGAGGTGCTGATCGCCGGGGTTCTTATTTTTGGGATGCCAATTAACGGCAGCATTCCCCTGCTGTTGGCGCTTTCTTGCCTGTTTATCATCACGTCGTTGGGCATCGGCATCTTCATCTCCACCGTCGCCAAAACGCAGCAAGAAGCGCTGCTGTTGACTATGTTTACCCTGCTGCCATCGGTCTTTCTGTCCGGTTTTTTATTTCCACTGGCTGCCATGCCGCCGGTGCTGCAAGGGATAAGCTACATGGTTCCGCTGCGCTATTTTTTGATCATTGCCCGTGGCATCGTTCTCAAGGGCGTCGGCTTCGAGGCGCTGGTTTCCGAAGTGGTCGCTCTGACGATCTTTGCCATCGTCATTATGGCCGCGGCCGCGGGGCGCTTCCGCAAGCGGTTGGATTAGGTTCTATCACGAGGCTGTTATGAGTCACAAACCATCTTTGATTGTGCGGATTGTTGTCGTGCTGGCGCTGGTCAGCGTGGGCGTGTATTGGTTTTTTGTGGCGCGGCAAACAGAAGCCAACGGCCGTCTCACCGCCGCCGGTACAATTGAAGTGGCCGAGGTCGCCATCGCCCCTGAACAGGGCGGGCGCGTCGCCGAGGTGCTGGCCGACGTGGGTGAAAACGTGATCGCCGGGCAGCCGTTGGTACGCCTGGATACCGCTTTGTTGGCCGGCCAACTGGCCCAAGCGCAGGCGCAGCATGCCGCCGCCCAGGCCAACTACGCCATGCTGGCCGCCGGACCCACTGCCGCGCAGCTTTCCGCCGCCACGGCCGCCGTGCGCCGCGCCCAGGCGCAGCTAGACGCCCTCAACGAACAAGTGGACACGGCCGTAACGCAGCGCGACGACATCAACAGCCAGATCGAGGACATTGAGCAGCAGATTGCCACCGCCGCCAGCGGTCAGCCAGCCAACGCCGCGGCCCAAAGCGCGTTGAACGGGTTGGCGATGCAGTTGATGCTGGCGCAGCAGGCGCAAACGGCCGTTAGCAATCAAATCCAACTCCTCAACAACCAGATCACCGTCGCCGAAAGCGGCGTAGACGCGGCCCAGGCGCAGCTGGACCTGCTGCAAGCCGGGGCCAGACCAGAACAACTGGCCGCCGCCCAGGCCCAGGTGGACGCCGCCCAGGCAACCATCAACCTGATAGAGGCGCAAATCGCCCGCCAAACGCTCATCGCGCCGGTGGATGGCGTGGTGCTGGCGCGGGCCATCGCCGCCGGTGAAGTGGCCCTGCCCGGCGCGGCGCTGCTGCGGCTGGGCCAGATGGACGATCTGACGATGACTGTGTTTGTGCCCGAAGACCGGTATGGCCGCATTATGTTGGGGCAAACGGCCGTCATCACCGTAGACTCGTTTCCCGGCGCAACGTTCAGCGGCGTGGTGCGCCACATCGCCGACCGGGCCGAATTTACGCCGCGCAATGTGCAAACGGCCGAAGGGCGCGCCTCGACAGTGTTCGCTATTGAACTAGACGTGCAAGACAACGGCGGCAAACTGAAACCAGGCATGCCCGCCGATGTGGATTTTGGCGAATCGTAGTAACTGCACACATGGCAACTGAAGCGATGATTCAAGTGGAGCATCTGGCGCGGCGGTTTGGGGCGGTAACGGCCGTGTCTGACCTGACCCTCGCTGTGCAGCCGGGCGAGATTTATGGCCTGGTGGGGCCAGACGGCGCGGGCAAAACAACTACCTTCCGCCTGCTGGTGGGCGCATTGCTGCCAGACAGCGGCACAGGGCGCATCGGCGGCTACGATTTGCGCAGCCACATCGAAGCGGCACGGCGGCTGATTGGCTACCTGCCGCAGCGCTTCAGTTTGTATGGCGACCTGACCGTCGCCGAAAATCTGCGTTTTTTCGCCGAGGTCAACGGCATCCCGCCCCAAGAGTGGCAGCCGCGCCGCGACGAGATGCTGGCTTTTGTCAATCTGGCCGAATTTGCCGACAGGCAGGCGCGGCAGCTTTCCGGCGGGATGAAGCAAAAGCTGGGGTTGGCGACGGCGCTGATTCACCGGCCCCGCCTGCTGCTGCTAGACGAACCGACCGGCGGTGTAGACCCGGTGACGCGCCAGGATTTCTGGCGGCTAATCGGCAAGGCGGTGGTGGAAGAAGGGCTGACGGTGCTGGTGAGTACGCCCTACATGGACGAGGCCAGCCGCTGCCACCGGGTAGGGTTCATGAATTACGGCCGTCTGCTGGCTGAAGGCGCACCACAAAGCCTCACCGCGCCGCTCAACGGCCGTATCCTGGAGTTGGCCGGGTCGCCGCGGCGATTGGTACGGACAACGGCCGCCCAGGACCCCGACGTGGAAGATGTGCAGGCTTTCGGCCACACCTTTCACCTGCGGCTGCGCCCTGGGACGTTAACGGCCGTGCGCCAACGGCTGCCCGCCGCCCTGCTCGCCGCCGGGGCCACTGTCGAACGTCTGGAACCGGCCGCGCCGCTGCTGGAAGATGCGTTTATCGAACTGCTAGAGGTTAGCGGGTAGTGCATTCCTTATGACAACAGCCATTACCCTACAGGAATTAACCAAGCAGTTTGGCGATTTTACGGCCGTTGACCGGGTCAGCTTTGCCGTGGGCGCGGGCGAAGTGTTCGGCTATCTGGGTCCCAATGGCTCCGGCAAGACGACGACCATTCGCATGTTGTTGGGTTTGTTGCAGCCCAGCGGCGGCAGCGGCCAGGTATTGGGACTAGACATCGCCCACGACGCAGAGAAAATCCGGCCCAAAGTGGGCTATATGTCGCAAAAGTTTGCCTTGTACAATGATTTGACGGCCGTCGAAAACCTAAACTTCTACGCCGGGGTGTATGGCGTGGCCGCACGGAACGGCCGTGTGTCCGAAGTGTTGGCCCTGGTCGGTCTGAGCGAACGGGCCAACGAACGCGCCGGGCAGCTTGCCGCCGGCTGGCGGCAGCGGTTGGCCCTGGGCGCGGCGCTGCTCCATCACCCCAGCCTCATCTTCCTCGACGAGCCGACCAGCGGCGTAGACCCGCAGGCGCGCCGCGCCTTTTGGGATTTGGTCTACGATTTGGCCGACCAGGGCGTGACTATTTTTGTGACTACTCATTACATGGACGAGGCCGAATACTGCGACCGTCTGGGTATCATGTTTCGCGGCCGACTGTTGGCCCTGGACACCCCAGCCAATCTGAAACGCGCCCTGTCTCCAACGGCCACCCTCGAAGACGTCTTCATCACCCTCGCTGCCAACCAACCAACCACCTGACGAACCCGTTATCTGTTATCCGTTGTCCATCACCCCTTCCGCCCCCTATCACCACATCACCCTTTCCGCTACAATAGAATCCCTATGAATTACGAAGCTGCTTTTCACGTCGGCGGCGTGCCCGTTTACGGCGACGTCATCCTGGCCCCCATGGCCGGGTATTCGGACGTGCCCTACCGGGCTTTGTGCCGCGCCTACGGCTCGGCCATGCACTACACCGAGTTTACGCCGGTGGAGGCGTTGATTGGGCGGCGGGTGCATCCCCGGTTTGCGCAGCGATTGGACAAACAGGTGGGCGAACGGCCGTTTGTCATCCAAATTTTTGGCAACGACGCCCAAAAGCTGCTGCGGGCGGCGCAGCGTGTGCTGCAATGGCAGCCCGACATTATTGACGTGAACATGGGCTGTTCTACGCGCAAAGTGAGCGGGCGCGGCGCAGGGGTGGGCATGATGCCCCAACCGGCGCTGGTGGCCGAAACCTTTCGGCTGCTCACCAGCCATTTGCCCGTGCCCGTCAGCGGCAAAATTCGCCTGGGCTGGGACGAATCGCAAAAGAATTATGGCGACATCGCCCGCATTCTGGTGGACAATGGCGCGGCGCTGATTGCTTTGCACGGCCGTACCAAAGTGCAGCAGTACGGCGGTCAGGCCGACTGGGACGCCATCGCCGACCTGCGGCGGCTGGTCGCCGTGCCGGTTATCGGCAATGGCGACGTGCAAACGCCGCAAGATATTGACCGGATGAAGGCGCACACCGGCTGCGACGCGGTGATGATTGGCCGGGCGGCCATTGGCAACCCGTGGATTTTTGCCCGGCAGGACAAAACCACGCTGCCCCTGGCCGCGGTGGCCGCCGCCGCCCGTTTACATTTGGTGGAGATGTTGGCTTATTACGGCCGTCGTGATGGTCTTCTGCTTTTCCGCAAGCACCTCAAGCAGTACGCCGCCGCCGATGCCGCCGCGCTGCTAACCATCAGCGACGCCGACGAACTGCTGGCGCGGCTGGACGAATTGGCGGCCATCCCCATCACACAGAGGTTGCCTTATCATTGACAGACAAATCTCCTTTTCAGAGACCGCAGAACACGGATTCCCCGGATTTGCGGATAAGGGTGATCGAGAAAAAAGCATCCGCACATCCTGCCAATCCGTTGTCAATTGGGCTGAATGTGCGTTCTGTCAGTCAACCAGGATAAATCTGAGAAAGATACCCTGTTTTTGTTTTTGAAAAACGCTCCCGAAAAAGATTTGTCAGTCAATCAGCAGGTCTTGATAATCTTGGACAAAATCATGATCGAATTGCTTGTAGAAGAACCTCTGTTATTGCTGTTTATCGTGTCCGGCGTCGGCTACGCCGTGGGACTCATCAAAATCAAAGGCGTGCGCCTGGGCGTAGCTGCCGTGCTGTTTGTCGGATTAGCTGTTGGCGCATTGGACCCCCGCCTGACACTGCCCCCCATTCTCTTTGAAATTGGCCTGATTATTTTTGTCTACAGCATCGGCATCAGCAGCGGCGCGGGCTTCTTCGCCTCGCTGCGTGGCAAAGGGCTGCGTGACAACCTGTTTGGCGCAGCCATGCTGACATTGGCGCTGGTGGTGGTGGTGGCGGCGCATTATGCCCTGGGGCTGCGGGCCACCGTCAGCGCCGGGTTGTTCGCCGGCAGCCTGACCAATACCCCGGCCCTGGCTGGCGTCCTGGAAAACGTCGCCAACTCGGCCCCGGCAACGGCCGTAGACATCATGCTCACCGAACCGGTAGTCGGTTACTCGGTGGCCTACCCCATGGGCGTCATTGGCATGATCCTGGCAATTTTGATCATGCAGCGCATCTGGAAGATTGATTACGCCGCCGAGGCCAAAGCGCTACGCAGTTTTCATCTGGTAGAGCAAGAGTTGTACAACAAAACCATCTTGGTAACACGGCCGGAGGTAACGGCGCTGTCCCTACGCGAACTCCGCCAGCAAAACAATTGGGATATCGTCTTCGGCCGGCTAAAACGGGGTGACGAGATCATCCTGGCCACCGGCGACACTCACTTGCAGCCCGGCGACCTCATCAGCATCATCGGCACGCCGGAAGAAGTAGACGCCATCATCCCCCTGGCAGGTGAACTGACCGACGAACACCTGGAAATGGACCGCAGCCTCTACGATTTTCGCCGCATCTTTGTCTCTAATCCGGCCGTCGCCGGGCGGCGGTTGGCCGACCTGCGCCTGCCACAAGACCACGGCGCACTGGTCACCCGCGTGCGCCGCGGCGACATAGATTTTCTGGCCCACGGCGACCTGGTGCTGGAATTAGGCGACCGCGTGCGCGTGGTCTCGCGGCGCAAAGATTTAACCGAACTCACGGAGTTGTTCGGCGACTCCTACAAACAACTCAGCGAAATCAACCTGATTTCCCTGGGCGTCGGGTTGACTTTGGGTTTGCTTATCGGCCTCATCCCCATCCCCCTGCCTGGCGGTATCACCTTCAAATTGGGTGCGGCCGGCGGCCCGCTCATCGTTGGGCTAATTTTGGGAGCCATTCGCCGCACCGGTCCCATCGCCTGGGTTCCACCTTACAGCGCCAATCTTACCCTGCGCCAGATCGGCCTGATCTTCTTACTGGCAGGCATTGGGCTGCGCTCTGGTTACACCTTTTTCACCACGTTTGCTGCCAGTGGTGGTTTGTCCCTCTTCCTGGCCGGAGCGGCCGTTACCTTCACCCTGGCTTTCGCTACTTTGATTATTGGCTATAAGGTGTTGAAAATCCCGTTTGGCCTGCTGGTGGGCATGTTGTCCGCGCTGCAAACACAGCCGGCCGTGCTAAGTTTTGGGCAGGAACAGGCGGAAAACGATCTACCCAATGTTGGCTACGCGCTGCTGTTCCCTGTCGCCACCATCGTCAAAATTTTCTACGCCCAACTTCTCCTCACGCTGTTATCACCGTGATCATGATAGACCTGGCAGGCTTATAGACCTTCCAGATTTCCCGTTCAAACCGTTAGATATTCCTCTAATTTGGGGGTTGACTTCCCCCCGATCATTTGTTATAGTGCTTTCCGGTTGCGCGTTCATGCGCAGCTAATCTTGAAAGGAGTATGGCGCAAATGGGTAACACAATCAGCAACACCATCTACATTGTTCCCAGCGGCTTTGACAAAGTCGTGTTATGCGCCCACGCATCCTGTCAGCTTGACATAAAGTAGCATTTGGCAAGCAAAACGACAGGGTCACGGCGCAACTAAAAGCCCGTGGCCTTTTTTGTTTCTGCCGGTAGCACACCAACCAGCAAAACGCCACGGGACCCCGTGGCGTTTTTTGTTGCCACAAACAACAAAGTAGACAGAGGTTGTCAGGAATGGAACGTAGACTTTAAAGAGACAATGCGACAATCGTGTAAGAAGTAAGGGACTCATTCTTTCTAGACTTTCAAAGAACACAATCCCCTTTGAAAGTTAGCAGAAGTTCACCCAGTGAACTTCTGAGAGGTATAAAAATGGATAATAAAGATTACGACCTCAAAAATATCGTAACAAATAAGAGATTGATTGGTTTGTGGCGCATAATGACCGGTTACCGCTGGTTGTATTTGCTGGCTATCGTGGCAATTGGTCTGTCGGCGTTGATGCGCTCCACCATTTATTACGCGCTGGGCTATTTTATAGACAGTGTGCTGACGGCCGAAGGCAATATCCTTGGCCAGAGCTTGTTGGTAGGGGCGGCCATTCTGGGGCTGGCGGTGATGCAAGGCACGCTGACGTTTATCAGCGGCCGTTCGGCGGCGAAAACGGCCGAAGGCATTACCCGGCGTCTGCGTAACTACCTCTACGACCACATTCAGCGGCTCAGCTTCACTTACCACGACAACATGCAGACAGGCGAACTGCTGCAGCGGTCCACATCAGACGTGGACGCGCTGCGCCGCCTGTTTGCCGAGCAGTTGAACGGCATTGGTAACATCACCCTGCTGTTCCTGGTGAACTTCACCGCCCTACTGCTGCTGAACGTGCGCCTGGCGGTGTATTCGGTGGTCGTCATCCCGTTCATCATCC
Source organism: Candidatus Leptovillus gracilis (assembly GCA_016716065.1). Classification (NCBI taxonomy): domain Bacteria; kingdom Bacillati; phylum Chloroflexota; class Ardenticatenia; order Promineifilales (SeqCode); family Promineifilaceae (SeqCode); genus Candidatus Leptovillus; species Candidatus Leptovillus gracilis. Next base: position 123,013 of record JADJXA010000012.1, read on the forward strand.
TTATCTCGCTTTACTTCTTTAAGAAAGTGGGCGAGGTGTACGAGACGTATCAGGAACAAGAAGCCACCCTGTCTAATCGGCTGCAAGAAAACCTGAGCGGCGTGCGCGTGGTGAAGGCGTTTGCCCGTCAATCTTACGAGATTGACATGTTCGAGACCGACAATCGGGAAAAATATCGGCGTGGGCAGCGGCTCATTTTCATGCACGCTTCGTTCTGGCCGGTGACAGACATCATGTGTGGCGTACAAATGTTGGCCGGCTTCTTCCTGGGGGCGCGCATGGCGATTCAGGGCATCATCACTCCCGGCGAGTATCTGACATATGCCGGGCTGGTGGTGTTGATCATCTGGCCGATTCGCAACCTGGGTCGGTTGATCACCCAATTGTCCACCGGGTTAGTTTCCTTCGACCGGGTACGCGACATCATCCGTGAAGACCGTGAACCGCTGGACGCCGGGACATACATCCCCGAAGATGGGCTGCGCGGCGAGGTGCGCTTCAACCATGTTAGCTTCGCCTACGATAAAGAGACGCCGGTGCTGCACGACATAGACTTCGCCGTACAGCCGGGTCAGGTCATTGCCCTGTTGGGTTCAACCGGATCCGGCAAAACGACGTTGGTGAACTTGCTGCCACGCTTCTATGAGTACACAGAAGGCAGCATCACGCTGGACGGCGTGGAACTGCGCGACTATCCGCGCAAGTGGCTGCGGCGACAGATCGGCATTGTGCAGCAGGAACCGTTCCTGTTCTCGCGCTCTATTCGGGAGAACATTACCTATGGCGTAGGCCGAGACGTATCGGACGCGGAAGTGGAAGAGGCCGCGCGCGCGGCGGCTATCCATGATGTCATCCTCTCCTTCCCTAAAGGCTACGAAACGCTGGTGGGTGAACGTTGGGTGACGCTTTCAGGTGGACAGAAGCAGCGGGTGACGGTTGCCCGCACACTGTTGAAGAACCCGCGCATCTTGATCATGGACGACGCCACGTCGTCGGTGGACACGGAGACTGAGGCTTCGATTCGGGAAGCGCTGAATGGGTTAATGGCTACGCGAACAACGTTTGTCATTGCCCACCGGATTCAGAGCGTGATGGAAGCGGATTTGATTTTGGTGCTGGATAACGGCCGTATCATCCAACGCGGCATACACAGCGAACTGCTGGCCCAGCCCGGCACATATCAACAAATCTATGACTTGCAGGCGCGCATTGAAGCGGAACTGGAACAAGAGATCGCCTCGGTGGACCGGGCGCGGAATGGGAATGGCAATGGGCACGGCAATGGCCGCCATAACGGCCGTTTCCACGAAGAACTAACCACCACCCTGGCCGTCAACTAAATTAGAAGTTCAACTTCTGTAGAGAAGTTGAACTTCTAATCGGAGACCTCATCATGTCTGATGAATATCGTTTTGAAGAAGAAGAATTTAACACCCAATTTAACGGACAAACCGTCCTGCGTATTCTGAAACAGGGCCTGAACCATTGGCCGCTGATGCTCTTTTTCCTGATCAGCATCAGCATGGTGTCGGCGTTAGACAGCTACTTCACCTTCCTGAGCAAGCGCATCATGGACGAAGGTATCATCGCCGGCGACATGGACATGCTCACACGCATCATCATCCAGTATGGCTTGCTGATGATTTTGCAGGCGGTGATGGTTTTTGGCTTCATCACCTGCGCCGGGATGTTGAGCGAACGGGTGCAGTACGACCTGCGCAAGACAATGTTCGGCCGGCTGCAAGAGCTTTCGCTGTCTTACTTCGACCGCACGCCGGTCGGCTGGCTGATGTCGCGCGTGACATCGGACACACAGCGCGTGGGCGATCTGGTATCCTGGGGTTTCCTGGATGTGACCTGGGGCATCACCAACATCACAACCGCCCTGGTGTTCATGTTCCTGATTAGCTGGCGCATGGCGTTGATCGTCCTGATCATGATTCCCGTCTTGCTCATCGTCGCCTCGCTTTTTAAGAAGAAAATCCTGGTGGAATACCGCAAGGTGCGTAAACTGAACTCCAAGATCACTGGTTCTTACAACGAGAACATCACTGGCGTACGGGTGGTGAAATCGCTGCGACGCGAAGAAGAGAACCTGCGCGAGTTTGGCGAACTGAGCGGCAGCATGTACAAAGCCGGCTTCCGGGCAGCATGGTTATCGGCGCTGTTCCTACCGACGGTCTTGCTGATTACCGCGTTGGGCGTGGGCAGTGTGGTGGTTTATGGCGGCTACCAGTTTCAACTCGGCGGCATGACGGTTGGTGGTATTCAGGCTTTCATCTCCTACATCTTTTTCATGATGTGGCCGGTGCAAGAACTGGCCCGCGTCTACGCCGAAATGCAGCAGTCCATCGCTTCGGGCGAACGCATCTTCTCGTTGATAGACGCCGTGCCGGAGATTCAAAATCAACCCGGCGCGGGCGACCCTGGTTCGATTCGGGGCGACATCGTGTTCGACAATGTGGATTTCTACTACGAAGCCGAAAAACCGGTGCTGACGAACTTTAATCTGACGATTAAACAGGGCGAAACCATCGCCCTGGTGGGACCGACGGGCGCCGGCAAGTCTACATTGGTGAACCTGATCTGCCGCTTTTACGAGCCGAAGGGTGGCCAGATTCTGATCGCCGGGCAAGATTACCGTGACCTGACGCTGCACGCCATTCATTCACGAATTGGCATGGTGCTGCAAACGCCGCACCTGTTTTCAGGCACGGTGATGGAGAATTTGCGTTACGGCCGTTTGGAAGCCAGCGACGACGAGGTAATGGCTGCCGCCAAACTGGCCGGCGCCGATACCTTCATCAGTAAGCTGGAAAAAGGGTACAACACGCAGGTAGGTGAAGGCGGCGTGCTGCTGTCCGTTGGGCAAAAGCAGCTCATCAGTCTGGCGCGCGCCGTGCTGGCCCAGCCAGATGTCTTCATCATGGACGAGGCGACCAGTTCGGTGGACACGCTGACAGAAGCGCTGATCCAACAAGGCATGGAACGGTTGATGGAAGGGCGCACCAGTTTTGTCATCGCCCACCGGTTGTCTACCATCAAACGGGCTGACCGCATCCTGGTGATTGAGAAGGGTGGCGTCTCAGAAATGGGCACACACGCCGAACTCATCCGCCAGCGCGGCCATTACTACGAGTTATACACGAAACAGTTCCGCGATGAAATGGCGCAGGCTTACGCAGCCGAAGAAGGGAAAAAAGCGGAATTGGCCGCAGCGGTTTAACAAAGAACGAGTGAAGATTGGAGATGCGCAGCAGCATTTTCGATCTTCACTCCTCACTCTTCTTCAATCACGGCCGTTTCAAACCACCACAACTCCCCCTCCCGCCAGGCAAACCAGGGCAGGCCGGCCTTGCGGCACAAATTCTGCAAAAACTCCTCCCGCGTCCAACCAAAGATCACCGCCACCTGGGGCAGCAGCAGCCCTCGCTGACGGCCGTGCTGGAGACACAGCCCATGACGCCCCACCTCAATCTGACTCACATCCTCCACTCGTTGCAGCGGTGACAAGATAGAAATCTCAATGGCGATGTCGTCCAATTCGGCCAGAGTCAGCGGCGGGAAACGGGGGTCGCGCGTGGCCGCTTTCACCGCCATAGCCGCTACCACCTGGGCCAGAGGCCAATCCGGCTCGATATGGCCGATGCAGCCGCGCAGCCGCCCCGCATGGGGGACAAGCAAGTCGTCGCGCAGCCGTAACGTGACAAACACGCCAGCCGGCTGCTGCAAATCTGGATCATCTGCCTCTACCGGCAGCATCTCGCCAACCGCCAGATAATGTCGCAGGGCGGCGCGCGCCAGCCGCAGCAGCGTTTGCCCTTGTGCGGGCGTCAGGCGCAGCGGCACACCTCCGTCCAAATTAGTTTGTGCAGCCATTGGGCTTCTCCCTGCGGCTGCCTGTTACCAGGACAACCGCGCTACCTGAGCAAAGTTTACCATGAACCACTTGCCCCGCCACAACCGCCGTTTGAACCGGGCATTGGGGTAGACGGCCGTTCCCCCCTGTGGTAAATTTCCGCCTATGACAAACCGAGCCATTCTCTCTGTGTACGATAAGGCAGGGCTGGTAGATTTCGCCACCGCCCTGGCCGACCTGGATTGGGGATTAATCGCCAGCGGCGGCACCGCCCGCCAACTGCGAGAAACCGGCCTGCCTGTGTTAGATGTCTCCGACGTCACCGGCGCGCCGGAAATGTTAGGCGGCCGGGTCAAAACCCTGCATCCGGCCGTGCATGGCGGCATCCTGGCCCGCGATCTGCCCGAAGATTGGGCCGATCTGAGGGCGCAGAGCATCAACCCCATTCACCTGGTTGTCTGTAACCTGTACCCCTTCGAGAAAACCATCGCCCAGCCCGGCGTCAGCCTGGCCGAAGCCATCGAGCAAATAGACATCGGCGGCGTCACGCTGCTGCGAGCGGCGGCGAAAAACTTTGCCCGTGTCACCGTCGCTTGCGACCCACAAGATTACGCCATTATCCTGGCCGAACTGCGCCAGCATGGGCAGGTCACTCTGGCGACGCGGCAGCGATTGGCGGTGAAAGCCTTCGCCCATACCCGCGACTACGACACGGCGATTACGGCTTATTTGCAAGAGGTGACGGCCGTTTAGCCAGACCTGGGCGCACAGACAAGGTGACAGCTGACTTGGACTAGATTTTCAGGAGACCTCATGGGTGGGCTGCACCCACCAACACGAACGAAAACCCTGGGAGCGCAGGCGTCTCGCCTGCCGGGGCGGACGGGACGTCCGCGCTCCTATTTTCAAGGGACACATCATGAGTGGGTTGCACCCATCAACACGAATGAAAACCCTGGGAGCGCAGGCGTCTCGCCTGCCGGGGTGGACGGGACGTCCGCGCACCTATTTTCAAGGGAGACTTCACCGGCTGCGCCGACCACCATGAATGAAAACCCTGGGAGCGCAGGCGTCTCGCCTGCCGGGGCGGACGGGACGTCCGCGCTCCCATTTTCGAAGGAGGGAAACAATGACATCGGAAATTGAACTGCGCTACGGGATGAACCCCCATCAAAAACCGGCGCGAATTTATATTAACCACGGCGACCTGCCTATTCAGGTACTCAACGGCGCGCCAGGGTATATCAACTTATTGGATGCGCTCAATTCGTGGCAGTTGGTGCGGGAGCTAAATAAGGCTCTAGGGCTGCCGGCGGCGGCTTCGTTTAAACATGTCAGCCCGGCCGGCGCGGCCGTGGGCGTTCCTCTGAGCGATGCACTAAAACAAGCCTATTTCGTCGAACACGATACGCTGTCACCGCTGGCTGCCGCCTATGCGCGTGCGCGGGGCGCGGACCGCATCTCCTCGTTTGGCGATTGGGCGGCGCTGAGCGACGTGGTAGACGAATCAACCGCCCATCTGCTGAGGCGCGAGGTATCTGATGGCGTCATCGCGCCGGGCTATGAACCGGCGGCCCTGGAAATTTTACGCGCCAAGAAAAAAGGCAGCTACTGTGTCATCCAGGTGGACCCAAACTATGAGCCACCGGCAATGGAGCAGCGTGAGTTGTTTGGCCTGGTTCTGGCGCAAAAGCGCAACGACGCCCTGCCCACCTATGCTGATCTGGCAGAGGTCGTTACCAGCCAACAAAATGTGCCGAACAGCGCCCGGCGCGACATGCTTGTGGCGCTGTTGACGTTAAAATACACGCAGTCCAATTCAGTCTGTTACGCGCTGGATGGGCAGGTGATTGGCGTGGGCGCGGGGCAGCAGTCGCGTATTCATTGTACCCGGCTGGCCGGTTCTAAGACCGACATCTGGTTCTTGCGTCAGCATCCGCGGGTGCTGCACCTGCCCTTCCGCGATAAAATCGGCCGAACAGAGCGGGACAATGCCATCGACCAGTTTTTGCAGGAGCAGTTGACGCCGGCCGAGGAAGCAGTATGGCGACAAAACTTTACCGAGACGCCGGAACGGTTGACGGCCGTTGAAAAACGGGACTGGCTGAACCAGTTAACCGCGGTGACGCTGGGATCAGACGCCTTCTTCCCCTTCCGCGACAGCATAGACCGCGCCCAACAAAGCGGCGTGCGCTACGTGGTGCAGCCCGGCGGCTCCCTGCGTGATGATGTCGTCACCGAGGCGTGCAATGAGTATGGCATGGCGATGATTATGACCGGGGAACGCCTGTTCCACCACTAACTGCCCGACAGTACCGGCGTATGATGGACAGTCGCCGGTTTTCTTGTTACTCTCACGGGATAGCGCCGCTGTTATCATTAAAATAGGGTCTTTGGATTTTTGTTGAGGTTCATCATTGAATAAGCCCATTCCCCACGTTGTTAGCGTCGAAGATGACGATGGCATTTATGAACTGCTCCAGGTCACTTTAGAGGCGCTGCCTATCGTTTTGCATCGCGCCAGCGACGGCCGTGCCGCCATTGAACTAATCACCCACGTTCAGCCCGACCTGCTGCTGCTGGACATTGCTTTACCAGACATGCACGGCTGGGATGTGCTGAAGACCGTTTGCGAGCAGCACATGAAACCGCGCAAAATCATCGTCCTGACCGCTTATTCCGAACCCGCCCACCGCCTGATCGCCCACTTCCAGGAAGTAGACCGCTACGTGCAGAAGCCTTTTTCGCCGATGGGCCTGCGCCAGGTGGTCTGCACTCTCCTCGAATTGACCGAATCCCCCATTTAGAGTAGACCTGACCGGTTTTCGAAAACCGGTCAGGTCTGGCCGGGCTGTGAACGGCCGTTCCTCTGCTGCCGCTGCAAGACAGCGCGCACATCTGCTGGCTGCCAGCCAGGAGGCTTAAGCAGCTTGCCATCGGCGCGGCGCGGGCCACCCGCTTTTTGCAGATTGGCGCGATGCACTTCCTGGAATACCGCATCGGCGTCTACGCCACACGCTTCCATAGCCCCGTAAACAACGTAGAGTAAATCGGCCAGTTCGTGGACCAGCGGCGTCAGCGCTTCGATGGCGTCTGGCTGTTGGCCAGACTGTAATGCGGTGATAAGGCTGTGGCAGACGGCCGTTACCTCTTCATACTCCTCCTCAATTAATTTGAGCCGCATGGTCAGGTAGCCAGCATCTGGCAGCTGCGGGCCATGTGGCAGCGGCGACCCCACCGCCGCATGAAATTCACGGATGCGCCGGGCATTGCTGTTCAGAAAAGGGACCTCCCTGGCCCCCAGGTGACCCAGAAGTTGTTTCAGCGACATATCGGCCAGGGAGGTGAGCCGATACCCCGTCTGGGGGAAAGTCAACTGGCTGGTCATCTGGTTGGGCACGACGACGCAGAAAATACCGGCCGCCTGCGCCGCCGCCGCCCCATGTGGCGAATCTTCAAAAGCCAAAGCCTCAGCAGCGCTAACGTTCAGCGCCGCCAGCGCCGCCAGGTAAACGGCCGGGTCTGGCTTGGCCCGGCTGCCCACATCGTCGCGGCAGCAAACCGCGTCGAACTGGTTGGTGATGCCCAGCCTGTCCAGCAGCTTATCTACCCAGGCGTGGGGGGAACTGGAGGCGACGGCCGTTTTTAACCCCAACTGCCGCGCTTCAGCCAGATAGGCCGCCACACCGGGCATGATACTCTGTTGAGCCATCAACTCGTCATCCCGACGGCGGCGGTTGGCCTTCACCGCTTCCCGGTCTATGGCGCGCCCCAGCAGCGATTCCAGATACGTATAGGGATTCAAAAAGTTAACCGAACCGATATTCTGCACCCACACATCCAACGGCAAATCTACGCCAAACGAGTGGTACGTCTCTTGCCAGGACACAAAATCCGGCGTTTCGGAGTCCAAAATCAGGCCATCAAAATCAAAAATAAGTGAACGTAACATAATAAGTTTGACTAACCTTTGACCATTACAGAATCCAACAAAAAAGCCCGCACTATGTAGATGCGGGCCGTTCTAATTCTCTTGTCAGCGGAACAATCCCCGTTTCGTCGTTTTCGCCGGGCAAGACTGGTTAACCGGTTAACACAGCATCTGACTCTACCAGGGCCAAACACTCTGTGACAACCCGGTTCAATTCCCAGGAACTAATCGGCTGTGTCAGGAAACGGTTCGCCCCTTTGGCTGCCGCTTCCATGGGGGCCTGCTGTTGGCCGCTGGCTGTTAACATAATAATTGGCAAATTTTTGAACCTTTCCTGAGACCGAACCTGCTCCATCAGGGTAAAACCATTCATAATCGGCATGTTCAAGTCGGTAATCATCAAATCAACCTGGAAGTTTTCTAAATGCTCTAGCGCCTGGGGGCCACTTTCGGCCGAAATTGTCGTGTGGTTGATTCGTTCTAACATGAGTGTTAAAAGGCGATGTGTATGGGGCGCATCGTCTACTATAAGAATTTTCGCCATCTAATAGACCCTTTTCTTTAGTAACTGCTGCGCAGCCCGGCTGCTCAACGTCCAACTTCGTTAACCCGCTACTCTGATACAAACGAAGTTAATGTAGCCTTAAAATAGCACAATTTTCTGTCGGTGGACCTTAAGAGCAGCTCCCGCAGATGGCGCAGCGGATAGGAAGAAAAGGTGAAACGGCCGTACACCAACCCCCATTTTCTGTGGTGCAGGACCAACCAGTAACAGATTACACTGAGACTAGAAATACTTTACCAGGCGCCAGCGGTTGTTGCCTGGCTCTGGAAAATACGCTACTTCGTCCATAAGTTGGTGGACCAGAAACAGGCCATAGCCGCTGGTTTGTGGCTGCTCAAAATTTGGCGCAACCACATCGGCCAGGTTAAACGATTGGCCGCGATCGTGCAGTTCAATGATAAATTGACGCGGCTCTTCGAGCAGTGTAAAAGCAATCTCAATACGGCCAGAAATACCGGCGTAGGCATGTTCAACAATGTTGGTACATGCTTCATGCACGGCCAACTCAATGTTATAGAAAAGAGAATCCTGTGCTGCCAACCCTTGTTGGCGCTCAAACATGGCGCGGACACAAGCGCCGAGGACGTTTAGATATTTGTGGATGGCCGGCAGTTCCAGCCGGACGGTATTCAATAGGTTTGCTGGTTTCACAGAAGCCTCTTGTTGGCTGTCGTTCAGGTTCACGCGCCAACTCCTTTAAGAACGACTAACGTCTGGTCATCGGCCTGAGACATGCCACTGCTAAAACTCAGTACCGTCTGGTACAGGCCTTCGGCGATGGCGCGGGCCGACTTCGGGGCCAACGACTGCACCAGAGAGACAAATCTATCGTAGCCAAATTCTTTGTCCTGCGCGCTGCGGGCTTCGCTGAAGCCATCTGTCGCCACAACGAGTACGTCACCGGGTTGGAAGTCAATCCACTGGTCCTTAGATAGGCTTGTTGGCAGAATGCCCATCGGAACGCCATCGGCCTGCAAGAGTCTGGCTTCGCCGCCGGCCGGGCAGTAGATAACTGGTGAATGCCCGGCGTTGGCGTAAAGCAGCTGCCGCCTGATTGAATCATATTGGCCGACAAAAATGGTGGCAAACATGCTCAGTTTGGTGAAGTCGTCGTAAAGCTCCTGGTTCGACCGAGACATGACATCTTGGGGCGTGGGTCTGGGTATCATCCTGGTTTTGGTGCGAATGACGGTGCGCGTCATCGCCATTAAGAGGGCGGCGGGAATGCCTTTGCCGGAAATGTCGCCAACTGTAAAGGTGAATGGCTGGTCGGCGCCAATGATAAAATCGTAAAAATCGCCGCCTACTCGTGAAGCAGGCCAGGAAGCGGCCCACAGGTCTAATCCGGCAATGCCCGGAGGGGTTTGCGGCAGCAGATGAATCTGAATGCGTTGGGCCAGGTCCATTTCTGTTTGGAGGCGGGTCTGTTCGCGGCTAACCTGGTGCATGATGACATTTTCGATTTGCGCGCCGGTGAATTCGGCGATGGCGCCGGCGAGTTTGATGTCGGGCGAGTTGAAGTCGTCGTCGAGCTTGTTGAGCATGCCCATGACGGCCGTTTCTGCATCCCGCACTTTGATAGGCACAAGCAGCATATTACGCACGCCCTTTACCTGTTCACCCGCACCACTACGGCTGATCAGAAATTCATGCCGGGATGCTTTCATCAGGCCAATGGCTTGCTGCAATGCCTCTTCACTGAGAATCGGCTGCGGGTAAAATTGAATGATGGGCGAACGCCCTTTCATGTGGACCAGAAAAAAGGCCGCTTCCGCTTTGACCAGACGGGCCGTTTCAAAAGCCAATCGCGTCAACATCTGTTCAGCGTCCAGATAATTGCGGGTAGCCTGGGTGAGATCATAAAGCGCCAGCAGTTGGTCTTGGGTGTCTATCAGATCTGCGCCCATGCTGTTCAGGTCTCGCTCCAGGCGGGCGATCTGGGCGATGAGTCCGGCTTGCGCTTCCAGGCGTTGGCAGTCGGCCGGCGACGAGAGACCGGCCAGGCGCAGCTCGCCGATCTTGACCGCGTTGACCTGAATTGCCTTTACCAGAGAAGCGTTGGATACCTTGTCAGACGGCCAGGCGACCAACAGCGCGTCGTCGGCCCAAACGGAAAATGAAGACGCGCCAGAGTCCAGCCAATCTTGGGCCAGGGTTGTCAGATGTTTGTGTTGTGAGGCTAAAATGGAGGGTAATATCATGCCATCCTCATTCCTTGTGGAGCGCCTGGTTAGCTGGCAAAAGCCTGTATGGCTTCCTCTTCATGGGCAAAAATCTCAAAGAACCTGTCCAGGCGCGTTAACTCGAAGACCATGCGCACCGACTGTTGCAGGTGGCACAGCCGCAGGTCGCCATTTAACTGGCGGCAGCGTTTCAGGCCGTGAACCAGGGTAGCCAACGCGGTTGAATCCACAAAGTCAACTTTTTCCAGGTTAACGACGACATTAGCCGGCTCGTCAATCATGGCTTGTTCAAGCCACTGCCTGGCTGTATCGGCGGTGTATGTGTCAAAACGTCCTGCAAATTCCAGGATTTTCACATTATCGGCAGAACGTGTTTCGATCTCCATGTGCTGCTCACTCCTTTGCGATATAAACCCGATTGGTTTGGTTATTTTTGGCCGTCTTCAGACACCGACGAACGTCGTCGTCGCCAGGCGGCCGGGGTTTGGCTGAGGATGTTCAGGTCGGTGCGCCAGGATCGGGTAGCTACATAGTAGGCGTCGGCGATCAAGATTTCGTCCAGGCTGCTTCCTTGCCGTGTCTGAATGTACCACAAACCGGTAAAACCGGGGGGATATTCGTGCCGTTTTTGCTGCCAATCTTCACGAATCTGGGCAGCGGCTTCGGGTGTGAGGGGTTTTACGCCAACCAGCCGCAGGTCGCCGGTGAATACGTTCCACAGTTCTGGCAGCCGATGGATGCCTGTTTGTTTTAACCAACGGCCGATTCCGCTAAGACGGCCGTCTCGCCGGTGTGTCACAAAGCGCCAGAGCGTCATCTTTTGCAAAGTGGTCGAACTGCGCAGGCCGGGCTGCTCCGGCCAACCACCCAGCCGCTCCACTCGTTCAAAGATACGGCCGCTGCTGATGAGAAGCAGCAAAGCCAACGGCACAGTCATAAAAAACGTGGCCCACAGCAGCCAGAAAGCCAGGAAACCATCCCACAAACGCTGCAAGCGGGTGTCTACGATGCTTGTTACCTGTCCCAGTAAAAACTGGTCAACCACCTGCGTGCTTTCGGCTGTCAGGTTATCTACCATCAGGTCTTTGTTGACAAAACGGCCGTCAATCTTCACCAACTGCCCTACATACGTATAGCCCGAAATCGTGCTGCGGCTGATGGTGGCGTCGTCGTCTATGACCACGTTAGAACCGACGACCACTTCTGGCCCCAATTCCACATCTGAACCAATCTGGCAGTTTTGGCCGATGTATACCGGTGGCAAGATACGGGCGCTGGGATGGATCATGTGGTTACGCCCGACCCAGATGCCCTGGGAAATTTGCCGCCCTTCCAGCGCGGGATAAGTCAGCGCGGGCAGGCCGTTTAACCCTTCCGGGTGGTCCCAGGCGCTGTACAAGACGTGCTTCTGCGCGGCGTGATACGCCTGAAAAGTCGCCAGGTTATTCCAATAACCGGCCATCTGATAGGTATCCACCGGCACGGCAACGGCAAGCAGGGCGGGCACAAGCTGCGTCTCAATATCGAACGGCGTCCGGGGCGGGATGAATTGCAGCACTTCCGGTTCAAAAATCCAGATGCCGGTGGCATAAACCTGGCGGCCCTCGGCCGCGGCAGCAACCTGTCCGGCATCATTCAGGCAAAAATGGGGCGCATTGTCTGCCGCGACGGCATGAACAACGGCCGTCGCTTTGCTTTGTCGTTGGCGGTGTTGCGCGAGTACGGCCGTCAGGTCCACATCTACAATGGCATCGGCCGGCAGCGCCACAAACGTCGTCGTCAGGGACGGCTGCGCCCACTTCAGCGCACCGGCCGATCCCCAGGCGTCGCGCTGCAACAGATAATTCAGGGTAATGCCCCACCGCTGCCCACTGCCCAGGTAAGCCTCGATGTTCCCAGCCAGGTGGTAGAGACTGACAACAATCTGTTTAAATCCCTGCCGCGCCAGCAGTTCGATGGGGTACAACATCACTGGCCGGTCGGCGATGGGCAGCATCGGTGAAGGCGACGTCAATGTCAGCGGGCGCAGCTTATCGGTTTCACCGGTAGCCAGTAAAATTGCCTGTACGTTTTCCATTTAGATACATCTATCCGGGCAGCTATCAGGAGGTAGCGGCCGAAACATCACTATAAAGAGACAATACTTTGTCGAAGCGAACCATCTGGATGACCCGCAGCACATCTTTAGAACAGTTGGCGACGCGCAGTTCACCGCTGCGCTCGATGGCGTTGCGGCTAATTTGGGCCAACGCGGCCAGACCGGCGCTGGCTAACAAAACAGTTTCTGATAAATCTAACACAACACGCGGATTTTCGTCTAATAAAGCGACGCAGGTTTCGGCCATTTCTGTCGCGGTCGTGGCGTCCAGGCGGCGCGGCCCTTTGACGATGGTCCAGGCAGGGGCGGATATTTCGTCCTGGTCGTCAGCCGCGGCATGGGGGGCAGGCACGGCCGTTTGTGGCGCAGCTATCTGTCCACCGGCCGGCACAGGTTGACGATGCGCATGGCGCAAAGCCAGACCGTCATCAGTCGTTGCCACCATTTCAAAGAATTGGTCCAGCCGCAGCAAGGCCAGGGTTTGTTTAATGTTGGTCGGCGCGCCAACCAACCACAAGTCGCCGTGGGCATCGCGGGCCTGTTTGGTCAGCCCGACCAACGCGCCAATCACGGCGCTGTCGAGAAAAACGACATCGGTCAGGTTGACCAAAATGTAGGGGGTGACGGTTAAGGCTTCTTGAGCTATTTGGTTGAAGACGCCATAGTTGCTGACGGTGAGGTGGCCTTCGATGGTCAGAACGGCCGTGTCCTGTACAATCACCAGGTCGGTCTTCGGCAGCAGCGTCGTCGGCGTGCTGCCCTGGCGCATCACCCACCACTGGCGCAAAAAGAAAGCGCCAAAACCAACCATGTCCACCGCGTAGCGCCGCCACAAACGGCGCGGCTCCATTAGCAGCCGGTGCAGCCATTCCAACCCGGTGCGCTGCATCCATTCCGGGGCACGTTTGGTGTTGCCGGTGATAAAATCGAATGTGCCGCCAACGCCAATCATCACCGGAATAGCCAGTTCACGGCCGTACATGCCAATCCACTTTTCCTGCTTCGGGTTGCCGAAAGCCACCAGCAAAATATCCGGCTGCGCCGCCTTAATTTCGGCAATAATCGCCGGGTCCATGTCTATCACCGAGCTGTATGGCGGCGAATAGACACCGGCCACAATCAGATCGGGGTACTGCTCTTTCAGTAGAGCGGCGGCCTGGGCGGCAATACCCGGCGCAGCCCCCAGAAAATATACCGACAAGCCTTTGGCGGCGGCCCGTTCTGCCAGCGCCGGAATCATATCTGCGCCGGCCACCCGCCCTTCCAGGTTCACGCCCAACAAACGCGCACCCCACACCAACGGCATCCCATCGGCCGTCGCCAGGTCCGCTTCTTGCAGAAGATAACGTAGTTCCGGGTCTGCCAGGGACTTGACGACAAAATCGGCGTTCACCGTTGCTACCTGGTGAGTTTTGCCCGTTGCCCGGCCAATGCGGACAAATTCTTCCAGCCGATCCAGCGTTTCCGCCATGTTCAGGTCGTCAATGGGCACGCCTAAAATCACGATAAGCCTGCGCATAAACTGTTCTCCCCTTGGGGTTAGTAGGCGCCTCGGCCTGTTAAAACCGCCGGGATCGTCTTCAATAGAATTTCAATATCTTTCAGAAGGCTTTGTTCCGAAATATATTGCAAATCTAACTCCACCCAACGCTTGAAGCTCAATTCGCTGCGGCCAGACACCTGCTGTAAACCGGTGATGCCGGGCACGGCGTCCAGGCGGCGCATTTGATCAAACTGGTACAGAGCCACCTCATTAGGCACAGGCGGACGCGGCCCAACCAGGCTCATTTCCCCTTTGAGGACGTTGAATAACTGGGGTATTTCGTCAATGCTGGCCTTGCGAATCAGGCGGCCTACTCGCGTCACACGCGGGTCGTTTTTCATCTTAAAGACAACTTCGTCGGCATCGTTTTCGGCCATCAATTCTTTCTTACGTGCTTCGGCGTCCGTGTACATGGAGCGGAATTTATAGCAGTAGAATGTCTGGCCCCACTTGCCAACGCGCACCTGCTTAAAAAAAACGGGGCCAGGAGAGTCTAACTTGATGGCTATGGCAATGAGGGCAATGATGGGCAGGGCGAAGGGCAAGGCCAAACAAACGAGAATAAAGTCGAAGACTCGTTTGAGGTTGCTGTGGACCTTGTTGCGAATGACCCAAGTGATCAACCGCAGGCGCATCCGTTGAATGGTACGGCCGTTTTTGAAGCTCTGATTGCTGTACATTTCCAACATGCGGGCAGCTTTTGCAGCCTGCATTTGTTCATCGGCAATGAGGGTATCGGTGGGTGTCTGATTTGTCGGCGTTGTGTGATATTCAGTCATAGCAAATGTCATAGATTGTGTTGATAACTTCGTGTGGCGCCTGCTTAATTGTGAAGGCGTTTCTTGTCTGATTTGCACGTTATACCTCGTCGTTGCGTGCTGTTCGCACCCAGCCGTGAGAATCGAAGCCGAACAGAACACGCCCATAGTGCCAGACTTTCCAGGCAACAAAAACCGGGATGTTTAACAAAGCCATGTAAACAGTTCTCGGCGCGCGGACCAGACGCAGACCTGACAGCAGGTAGATGGCCTGGCCTATTACAAGGCCAACAGCGAGTAACAGAGTGACGTTTGCCAGACCTGAGCCGGACAACAGCGCCAGGAGCAGGCTGACAACCAGAAAAAGGGCTGTCAGCGCAGCCATTACCGAAAAAGGAGGAATGATGTGTTCCATGCTGGCGTCAAAAAAGAGATAAGCACGGCCGTATCGCCTTTCGCGCAGACTCTTGGCCATCGCCCGCAGCAGTTGGGGCACATAGAGGCGCATCATCTGGATGCGCCCGCGTTCCCAACGCACATTTTGCGTGGCGGCTCCGGCCAGCGTCTCCGGCATTTCCGCCTGGATAACCGCTTCTGGGGCAAATGTCACCCGTTCGCCGTTCAGAATGAGCGTCATGTGAAATTCGATGTCCTCGGTGATGGAAGCCGACCACTCATTTTGGCGCATCACGTCGGTGGCGAAGACCATGCCGTTGCCTTTGAGTCCGGCAGAACCCCCCAGGGCGGTGCGGCCTAACGGCCGTAAATAATGCAGCACCGCCAACGCCGCATAGCGCAAGCCCACGCTCCAACTCCGCCCAGGGTCGCGCACGGCATAATAGGCTTGAATCACCCGTTCCCCCCGCGCCAGACGGCCGGCCATGGCTTGCAAAAAATTGGCCGAGACCACCGTGTCGGCGTCCAGGATGACGACGGCGTCGTGGGCTTCGCCGCTGTGCCACAGGCGTTGCAGCAGCCATTGCAGGGCATACCCCTTGCCGGGGTTAACCGTGTCGAACCGTTCATGGACGATTGCTCCGCGCTGGCGGCCCATGACGGCCGTCTGGTCGGTGCAGTTGTCGGCGACCACATGGATGGTGAACAGGTCGCGTGGGTAAGCCAACTGCGCCAGATTTTGCAGCAGGTCTGGCAGCAGGCGCTCTTCATTATGCGCCGGTATAAGGATGACAAACCGGGACGCTGGCTGGCTGGTGAGATTGGGCTGCAAACGGGCATTTTGTCTGGCAGTGCGCCAGGCAACGGCCGTCAACAACAGCAGATAGCCTACCATAAAAGCGAGAAGCATCTCAGCTATCAGCAAAATGGCTTGCAAAAATAAAATCACATAGAACATAGCTATGATGGTTTAAAAAACAGGTTGGAAATTGCCTTGCTTGCCCACTCCATCTGCGAACAGATGCAGGCATACTTCGAGGGGTTTGGTCATCTCGTGGCAATAAAAGATTCCAATAAAATTGAATGCACCCAGACCAATGCCGTAGGACTTAGAACGTGGAAAAGTATTACGCTTCTGATCGTAGAGTTGTAAACTTACATTAACACTTACACGGGAAGAAAGGGTACTAGTACCTGTATTCGGTATTCGGCTTACGGCTTACGGAAAACGGCATCCCGTTGGCATTTAGGCGACGAGGATGTCGGTGACAAGACCCAGTTGGGCCAACTGTCCGGCGATTTCGTCTTCATAATTGCGGTTCATGATGATGACCACGTCGGGCTGGTAGACGCGCAGGAACTCCGGGGAGATAATTTCCTGGCCGCTGCCGGCGACAAACATCCCCTGCTTGCGCGGGTTGATGTCTACGGCATAGCGGATGAGTCCCGCCTGGTCGAAGGTGTTCATGAACATGACCCCTTTGGAACCCGACCCCCAGACGACGACGCGACGGCCGTTGCCGGCCAAATCCTGCAATACGCCCTGCCAGTGAGCCACTTTTTGCCGGTAATTGTCGGCGAAGCGGGCCACGTCGGCCGAGAGGTCGGCCAGGTCGGCGGTGCTAGCGGGGGGGGAAACGGCCGCTGCCGCCGCCAGCCTCGCCTCAATCGTCAAAAATTGCCCGCCAAAGGTCTCATTCACGGCCAACACGGCAAACCCGGCCTGGGTGAATAGATGGGTCAGGGAAACCGGGCTGTAATAGGAGCAGTGTTCATAAATGATGTCCCAAATGCCTAGCTGTCGCACCGTCCACAAGGCGTTGGGTACTTCAAAAAAGACGACGGTGTCCATACGGCCGTTAATCGCCCGGTGCACCGCTTTCAAAAAGGGAACCGGCTCATGGATGTGTTCCAACACATGGCGGCAGCAGATAAAATCGGCTGGGTAGTCGGCAAATTCCTCGGAATAGTAGGCTTGCACAAAGGAAACGGCCGTGTCGCCCACCCCTTCCTCCGCCGCATAACTGGGGTCAAACCCCACACCGCGATTGCCGCCCATCTGGCACAACATCTGCAAAAAATCTCCCTGCCCGGAGCCAATCTCCACAATGTCCTTGCCGCGCAGGTCATACGTCGCAATCAATCGCTCGGCCAAATTCGTGGCGTATTCTTGAAAACGGGGCGAAAAGTGCAGCGAGTTCTCATACGCTTCGGTGTAGGTCATCAACTCCGGGTCGAAGGCGCTGTTGTAGATGTGGCCGCAGTCCGGCAAATAGGTCAGGTGGATGTCGCCGCGTGGCGCAGACAATGCGCCCTCACGGCTGGGCCAGAGGACGTTGCAGTGGACCGGAAGTTGGTCCATATTGAGTACGGGTGACGGTGCGGCGCTGTCGCAGTTAGCAAGAGGAATTTGTTTCATGGCTAGATGTCCTCGACTGTCAGGATGGTGGGTGTCAAACCTATCGCTTGCAGATCGCGACCAATTTCGGCGCGATAGATCGGGTTCATGATGATGACCACATCCGGCGGGTCTGTCACAAGATGGGCTGGCAAGACAATTTCCTGTCCACTGCCGGCCAAAAATGTACCGGCTTTGTGCGGATTGATGTCTACCACGTAGGGGATGTCGGCCACGCCCAGACCCAACGTTGTCAGGAAGGCGACAGCTTTGGAACCGCCACCCCAGAGGGTGATTGTTTGTCCCTGGGCGCGGAGGGCGGTGATTTTTTCTTGCCAGGCGGCGATTTTTTGCGGCACGGCCGCAGCAAATCGTTCCACCGCCGTCAGCACGCCATCAAGGTCGTCACCGAAGGGAATAGGACTGTTGGGGTCGGGAACGGCCGTAGGCCGGGCGGCAATCATCAAATACTGGTCGTCGTAATCGGTCCACAAATCCAGCACCGTAAAACCGGTGTGCCGGAACAAGTGGGCCAACGAGCCTTTGGTGAAGTAAGAGCAGTGTTCGTAATACACATCCCAAAAAGCCAGATCATCCAGCACGTAAAAGGCGTTGGGAATCTGGAAAAAGACAATCGTCTCCTCCCGGTCGCCGATGGCCCGGCGCACGGTGCGCATAAAATCGCCGGTGTCGGGGATGTGTTCCAACGTCATTTTGCAGGCGAAAAAGTCGGCGTGGTAATCCGTGTATTTTTCCGAGTAAAAATCGGCGATGAAAGTCAGCCGGTCGGCGGCTTCGCTGGGGTGACGGCCGGGCACGTAGGCCGGATCAAAACCGATGCCCGTGTTTGGTCCCATCTCGCACAGCATGGTGATAAAGTCGCCTTTGTCGCAGCCAATTTCGATGACCGTTTTGTGGCGCAAATCAAACCGGTCAATGAGGTCTTGGGCCAGTTTTTGATGAAAGCGGTTGAAAGTAGACGAATACCCCTGGGTGGCTTCGTAGCGGGCGTTGTACTGCGTCAGCGCCGGGTCAAAATCCACGTTGGCGATGAAGCCGCTGGTAGGACTGACCGCCAGGGTGATGGTTCCACGCGGGAAATTGAGGGCTTCATCCTGGCTGTTGAGCAGCAGAACGCTGTTGGTTGGCGCGTTGTGGACCTGGTAAAAGGCTTTCATGCCAGGCGACCCACAACCGGGGCAGGCAACATCTAAATCGTGCATGGGCATCAGGTTTCCTTTTTATTTCACCACGGAGTCACGGAGGGCACGGAGGTTTTAAGCGTTATCTTGTAATGGTCACGATTTGGGTGGAAACGATGTCATTCTGACGAGTCTTCGAGGAAGAATCCCGTTATTGCTAACAAATTGGGATTCTTCGCTCCGTAGACTGCGCTCAGAACTTGTCCTGAGTCTCTCGAAGGAATGACTTGGACCAAATCGTGACCATTACATTTTAAGCGGTATCTACGTGTTTTCCGTGCCACCGTAGTGCCATCTGCCAGAAGCTAATTGCTCCTTGATTCAGCAACAGCATCCATGATGTCTTTTGCTGTTGCTTTTGTTTTTATGCCGGGCACAGCAAAAGGTGATGATGTGTCGGTTTTCTTTGATTTCAACAAGAACACAGCGCCATCTCTCCTGCGAATTTCGATCTCTTCTTCTTGAGCCAACAAAAGTAATTTAGCGAGATTTTGGCGAGCTTCTGAATATGTAAACACTTTCATACTGATTTACTCCAGGGTTTCAATACTCAATGAGGTAGGCAGATAGGCGGCGGGTGTAGTGGGCAAGGTTCATGTGGGCGATGATGCGGCGACGGCCGTTCTCTCCCAATCGTCGCGCTTCTTCCGGCTGCTGCAAGAGCTGTTCGATGGCTGCCCGCAGGGCGGCCGCGTCTTCGGGCGGCACGTAGACGCCCGTTTCGCCTTCCACCACCACATCCGTCTGCCCTGGCGTGCGCGAGCAGATGACCGCCTTTCCCATGGCCATCGCTTCCAACAAGGCGGTCACGCCCGCCTGAAAATTGACGTTGAACAGAGGCATTACCAGGAAGGCGCTTTGGGCGTACAACTCGCGCAGTTCAAACTGGGTGAAGCGGCGCACCAACACGTTGTCGGGGATTTCCTGATCGGCGGTGGTGTCGGCCCGTTTGGACCAGGGGCTGCCGGCGGCCACCACCACCTGCACATGCAGCCCGCGCACCGCCTGCATCAACGTCGGGTAATCGCGGAATTCCAGGCCCACCGCGCAAATAATGGGCCGGTCTTGTCCGTTCAGCCCCAGCAAATCCTCGATTCTGCCCGCCTGGTCCGGGGCAAAAAAGGCGTCGTCCACCATAAAGGGCGTCAAGACCACCCGGTCGCCGGGCACGTGCCAGCGCTGCTCGATGAATTGTTTTTGCCAGGTGGCGTAGACGAAAAAAACGTCAATGTGGCTTTGCAGCCGCAGCCAATCGAGAAAAATCATCTTTTTACCGACAGACAAGATGTGGACGATCATGAGATGGCGCGGCCGTTGGCCGAAGCTGGCGAACTTGAGCAGCAGCGCCAGGGGCAGCCCTACCTGCTCGCCATCGGTGAAGATGACGCGATAACGGCGGCGCAGGGTATAACACACCCAGGCCAGCACCAGATTCGGCCCGCCAATTTTTGCCAGCAGACGGCCGAATTTACCGGCGCGGCGGTGGGCTTCGGCATAATCCAGCAGGTCGGCGGGGAATTCGCGGGCCATAGTGATGTAGTCAGTTTCGGGGCGTTCGCCGCGGGCGATTTTGGCTTCTACGTCGGGGTCAATGCTGCCGGAGACGGTGAGGAGGACGTTGTTCATGCGGTCACCTTGCGGGCGCGGCTGGTTTGTTTGAGCAAATCGAGCAGGCGGCGGGCGTTGGCGGCGGCGTCGAAGGTTTGCTGGACTTTGGCCACGGCCGTTTCCCCCTGTCTTAAGCGCAGTTCCGGGTTTTGCACCAGTTGTTGCAGCGCGTGGGTCAGTGCGCCCGCATCGCCGGTGGGCACGAGAAAGCCCGTCGCGCCATTGGCCACAATTTCGGGGATGGCGGCAACGGCCGTAGACACCACCGGCAGCCCGGCAGCCCCCGCCTCAGACAAAACCATCGGCAGGCAGTCGCCATAGGTGGGCAGACAGAAAACGTCGGCGGCAAAATAGAGCTGCTTCAGCGGGTCGCTGTTGGGCTGCATGGCGTTGTAGACAAACAGACCGGGTTCAGCGGAGACGGGGTCGCGGGTGACGAGGTGGAGTTCCAGATTAGGAACGGCCGTGGCCCGCAGATTGCGCCACGCTTCCAACAGCAGAAACCCACCCTTACGCTCCAGATTGCCGCCAACAAACAGGATTTTCACCGGCTCATCGTGCAAACGGCGCGGTTCCGGGCGGGTCCAGGCCGTCACGTTGACGCCGGGTGGGATAACCGTCACCTTGTCTGGGTGAACCTGGTACTCGTCCACGACGCCCTCTTTGGCCCAGGCCGACCAGGTGACGACGTGATGAGCGGCGGCCAGACAGTCACGATTTAGCCGCCATTTCCAATCTTCCAGCCAGGATGGGCCGGTGGCGTGGGCGTAAAATTCGCCGAGGGAGTCGTACTGGCGGGGGGTGGCGTCCAGGGAGACGATGCCGGGGATGCGCTTGAGCCAGTTTTGGGCGAGAACGGCCGTTACCTGGGTATGAAAAAACAGCACGTCCAGCTTTGTCTGGCGCTGCATGGCAGCGATTTGCTGGCGCGCCTGCAAACCGGCCTTAAACGTCCAATTGGGCACAAGGCCGGCTAATCCACCCGCTTCCCAGGAAGGCAATCCCCAATACGCCTCGATGGTAGGGTCTTGAGCCACGTTTTGCTGCAAATTTTGCCCATGCGTAATGTGGCCCAACGCCTGTTCAATAATGAATCCGATTTTGACCAAGTAAAAAACCTCTGAGTAACATCAAGACCTGACAGGTTCCCGAAAACCTGTCAGGTCTAAAAGCGCAGGAATGGCAACCAGGGCGATACCGCCCATTTCCAGCAGAAAGTTCGGGTTGATCCCAATAAAACCACGATATAAAAAGGCGTCAACGGCGTGCAAAGAGATGGCGCGGAGCAGAGAAAATCCCGTCAGAAAAGCCACACCCACAACGGCCGTTACCTGCAAACGCGGCAACGGCCGTAAAAAACGCACGAGCAGCAGCAAGCCCAACCCCATCAGCAACAAGACGCCGCCGATAAGCGCCCACTGCAAACCACCCCGCGCCGCGTACCAATCACCGCCCCAAGCCAGGAAACGCCCCTGAGTCGTCAGGCGGCCAATCAGATTGAACTGCTTGTTGACGGCCAGAACAGCCATGCTGACGGCCAGAACCGTGTAAACCCGGCGCTGGGGGGCATCGCCCTGACGAAAACGCCAGACGCACAGCAGACAGAGAACGGCCGTTCCCCAATATGCAGCAACCGTCAGCCACCACATACAGGATTATGCCTGACTGTTCGCCCAGTCCAAAATGGCGTCAGCGACGCGATTGGCGTTGTCCAACCCTAATTCGGGGTAGATGGGCAGGGTCATGATTTCGTGGGCCAGCGTTTCCGTATGGCGCAGGGAGCCGGACAGGGCCACCCGACCTTCATAGGCAGCCTGGAGGTGGATGGGGACCGGATACAAAATCTGGGTTTCAATGCCGCGTTCGGCAAGGAAGGCGCGCAGCGATTCGCGCTGGGCGGCGCGTAAGACGTATTGATGGTAAACGTGCCCGGCTGTTTCTTTGACGGCCGGCAGCACCAGGGGCAGTTGGGCCAACCGCTGGTTGTACACCTGGGCGATGGCCTGGCGACGGCCGTTGTCGGCATCCAAATAGGCCAGCTTCACGCGCAGAACGGCCGCCTGAATGGGGTCCAGCCGCGAGTTGAGGCCGGGAATCAGGCTGATGTACCGTTCGCGCCAGCCATATTGGCGCAGCAAGCGCACGCGGTCGGCCAGGGCCGCATCGTTGGTGGCGATGACGCCGCCATCGCCCAACGCGCCCAGGTTTTTGGTGGGGTAGAGGCTGAAGGCGGCGATGTGGCCGATGGTTCCCACTTTACGGCCGTTCAGCGTGGCCCCATGCGCCTGGGCGCAATCCTCGATGACATACAAGTCATGCTGCCGGGCGATCTCCAGAATGGCGTCCATGTCGGCCGGGTGGCCGTAGAGGTGGACGGGGATGATCGCTTTGAGCGTACCGGGGAAATGGTGTTGGCTGTGGGCAACGGCCGCCGCCAGCGCCGCCGGGTCCAGGGTATAGGTGTCCGGCTCAATATCGGCAAAGACGGGGATGGCGCCGCAGCGTTCGATGGCCGCGATGGTGGCAACGGCCGTGTTAGACACCGAGATCACCCGGTCGCCGCTGCCCACGCCGCAGGCGCGTAGGGCCAATTCCAGGGCGTCTGTGCCATTGGCGACGCCGATGGCCTCGGCCGCACCCAACCAGGCGGCGAATTCTTGCTCGAAGCCGGTTACTTCCGGCCCTAGAATGTACCAACCGCTTTCTAAGACGCGCTGAACGGCCGTGTCTATTTCCGCTTTATGGGCTAAATAATTGGCATGAGGATTTGCCGGGACAATTTTGGTTTGGTTTGTCATGAGTGGTTTTAGTCGTTATCCAGGTAATTTTGTAGATTTTGCCGGTAAAAGTCGAGCGTCTTGGACAGACCCTCGCGTAATTTCACTTTGGGTTCCCAGCCGACGGCCTGGTTGATTTTGCTGTAGTCGGCGTAGTAGTCGCCGATGTCTATGCGTTTGCGGTCGGCGGGATATTCGCGCACGACAAATTCGCCGCCGCCATTGGCGTCTACCAGCAGTTGGGCCAACTCTTGCAGGCTGACAACCTCTTTGTCGCCCAGATTGTATATCTGGCCGTTGGCTTCGTCGCTAACGGCCGTGAGCAGCAGCGCATTCACAGCGTCATCCACGTAAGAAAAGTCACGAAGCTGCTCGCCGCCCCACACCTCGAACGGTTTGCCCTCTAACAGCAGGCGGACCCAAATGCCCAAAAATGTTTGCCGGGCGTCTTTCACGCGCATTCGTGGGCCGTAAGTGTTGGTCAGGCGCAGCGAACAGGCACGAATGCCATACACATTGTTATATAAGACATGATACCATTCGCCGGCCATCTTATTGATGCCATTCACGTCCACCGGGCGCAGCAGGTGATTTTCGTCCACCGGCAGGTAATCGGGTTTGCCGTAAATCTGGCGGGTGCTGGCAAAGACGACCTGGATATCTGGGCTGTATTTGCGGCAGGCTTCCAGGATATAGAGCTGGGCACGGCCGTTAATCTCCAGGTCGGCAAGCGGGTTGCTCATGGAATCCATGTGGCTGGTTTGCCCGGCTAGATTAAATAAAAAATCCTGCCCCTGCACCAGGTAGTGCATACTAAACTGGTCACGCACGTCCGAGATGTTCACCCGCACCTGGTCTTCGATGCCGCTAATGTTGTAGAGGTTGCCGCCATATTCGGGGATCAGGCTGTCAATCAGTGTGACCTCTGCGCCCAATTCCACCAGCCTGAAGGCAAGATTCGACCCGATGAAGCCTAAGCCACCAGTGATGAGGACTTTACGGCCGTTAAAAAACTTGTGCATATAATACTCCTATCTCAGCCAATATCGGCGCCATTTCCCGCACGCCGACAACCGTGCAAAGACCAAACACCGAATCAATTATCTTACGACGTTGCGACGGCCGTGTTTCCTGCTTCCTAAAACGCCGATAGAGCTTCTCAGCCCAGTCGTGGGCAATAACTTGCGGACCAAAGACATTCTCAACCCGCTCTCGGCCTGCACAGCCTAATTGTGTCGCCAATTCTTTGTCTTGCAAAACCTTTAACAAATTATTCGCCAGGGAATCAATATCACCCACATCTGAAAGAAGACCCGTCTCCCCATCTACAATGACCTCAGGAACACTGCCAGACCGAACGGACACAACAGGCGCGCGGGCGACCATGGCCCCCAGAAACACCAACGAAGATGCATCATGCTGCACCGGCTGACAAAAAACATCCATGCCAGCAAAAATCTTCGGCAGATCGGTACGATAACCGGCAAAGGTAACAACATTGTTCAAACCCAGGTCCGTCGCCGTTTGTTTTATAAGCAGATGATGATCGGTCCCAGGACTAGGCTGGCCAGCAATCAAGAGACGCGTCTTGGGCATTTGTTGGTGTACGATGGCAAAAGCCTTCAGCAATTGCACAAACCCTTTATCAGGGTCAAGCCGCGCTGCCCCTACCACGATGGACGTATCCTCAGGCCAGTTGAATTCCCGACACAGCCAGGCATGATCATGCGGTAAATCAAACATAGGAATGTCGGCCATGTGATGCATGGTTTGGATGTGGTGCGGAGGGATGCCGGCGTCAATACCAGTCTGTCGCACAAACTCGCAACTGGCATGAATATGGGGGTTGCGCAAGATCAAGCGATAGGTAGCCGCACCCAACCAGGGACCAATGAAATAGCAGATGTGAATGAGATGGGGAATACCCAGAATACGCGAAAACTTCTGAGCCAGAACAACTTCATGTCGCTGCTGCGTTGTATAAATGACATCAGGCTTTATCTCGCGCATTTTGCGATAGACAAATGCCAGTGTGTGTGGGAATCGGCGCAAAACCATCAGCGCGCGTTTTGCTTTTGATGGTCTGGGCTGGATAGATTGGTCCCGTCCAAAATCAATAAAAAATGCTCTGTCTTTGGGCAGGTTCAGACGCGCGTCCCGGGATGGATCCTGTGTAGCCGTTTGCCATATAAAGTAGCATTCCACTTTATCAGGGTCAACATGTCGCGCAAGACGACGATGAACAGTATATTCGTTGGCATCGTCACGTGATGCATGCAAGAACAACACACGAAGGGGCCTAGTCATGTGATCCTCCACTCATCCTTGATAATCAACTATATTGAAACAAGGGGTAAAGAACTGATGCGACTGTAGCAAACCATTGGATCGCTTAATAAAACTACTCAGAGTCACATGCTGGTTCCAAATATAAATAAAGATCGTATTGATACTTACTGTTACGACACCAAGTCAACTGCTAAAGTGAAATCAACGTTAAAACAAAAATTAAGATTAAAAACTTACAATCCATCTTGTGATCGCAAGGCGGGATGTGTTTCAAGCGTCGGGAATTGGGAAGATGGTAACGGCGTTTGCCTACCTGGAAGCGCCTAATGCCTGGTCATAGAGTTGCATTTGTTCCTGAGCAGACTTGACAATGTTGAATTCAGACACGACTTTTGCACCTTAAAAACTAATACGCCAAACAGCAAAAAAACGCCCATCCTGTCAACCTCTGTCCGGGCTGTGGCAACAAACCAGGTATCTCCAGCTTATCATCAGTTGGCTGGACAGCACATCACAACCAGGACTGAAAGGCTCAGGTCAACGCGGGCAGACGAAAGCTCGCGCACAAGCAGCGTCATGATTTCTTGCAAAGATTGCCCCTGAGCCAACCCCGCCGTAATAAACGAGCAGGCTCCACAGACTTTGGGCTTGAGTTGCTCGTCGCCAAGGAACGCTGCCGTCGAGGTCTAAGCTCGAGTTCACGTTGAAGCGTCTGTTGCAGGTCTGTATCCTGTTAGGCGGCGCACTGATGGCTGCACCACGGCGACCAGGGCATTATGTCGTTCAATAGCCGCGAAATTCCGTAATGATACTGGTCCAGCCCTTCAGCTTTACCTTCTTCATGATACGCTTCAACGGGCCAACGATGGCGATAAATGCGCGTCATGCAGCACACAGCCTGCCAGTGCAAGCGGTTGCTGATGAAATACTGGATTGTCGGATAGGTCAGCCCGACGATAGCTGATGACAGAGACGGACTTTACCAAAGTTGTGCGGCGACCGATGCGTACGGCGGTGGGTATAAGTAAGTCTCGGTTGTTCCCTTAAAGGTGATGGTCGTCGTTTGAAACGCAGGAGTTTGACCGGCACCTGGCCGCAAGATGTTCGCCTTGAGGGCGCTGGGCAAACTCCGAATAATCGTTTCCCGACCTGTTGCAGCGCCACTTCACCGCTCGCCCAAGGCGCCCGTAAAGCAAAGCCTTTCTCATCGAAAGCGGCAGAAGCTGATTTGTGTGTACCAACTATCAAAAGCGATAGGCGGCGAAGTCGGGAACTGTGCCAGCCATTGCTGGCACTGCTGCCTCAACCATGCGCAACTTGCTGTCGCACAGGTCAAGCTACGCCCGGTTTTTGACATTTCGTCGCCACACATAGCAAATACAGCGCCACTTGGTTGAATCGCTTTCTTTCAGCTCCAGCTTGCTTTCCTTCAACTTGATGTTCGCTGCGCGTAACCTGCTTCAATCTTGACCAGGTCAGCCGGTTGCCACAGCCAAAGAATATAGGTAATCCAGTTTGGTATCGCTGTAATGCAAACATCACCAGGTTGTGCGCATGGACAACACTTTTGCACATGGTCATACAAGATGGCGATCTTGTCAAAGTGGTGTCCATAGTGGAGTAGGTAACGTATCGTCAAAACTCAACACCCGTCTTTTTCAAGGCTGTACCGGTAGGCTGCTCATGACAGCTAAGCGACAACGATTGAGTTCGTCGAGCGAAAAAGACTCCGTTAGTAGACGGTTGAGCGAGCTTTGGTTACGGCTTTCATGGACAAACAATCGGTTGATTCCCTCAACAGTTTTGTTTTCGGAAACAATCAAACCGCTGATGTACCTTGAACTGGATGAAGGCATCGTGAAAAGGCCGAACTGAAATGTGGTGCATGAAGATGATCAACCAATCGTGAAATTCAACCAGGGAACCATAGTTCAGCACACTCCTGCGTAGTAAATTGCGCTATTCATCGCTTCCCCTGGTCATAGAGTTGCATTTGTTCCTTAGCAGACTTGACAATGTTGAATTCAGAATTGACTTTTTTAAGCGCCTCTTCTCCAATTGTTCTGGCTAATTCTTTGTCCTGCAACAAACGGATAATACCGTCAGCCAGGGCTTTACTGTTTTCCAAATCTACTAAAATAGCGCTCTCCCCATCCACAACCGTTTCCGTGAAGCTGGGTTCCTTGCTGGATACCAATGGTTTGCCCATTGCCATAAATTCTAACATCGCCAGGGATACGCCTTCATTGAGGGAACTCATGACGGTAACATCCATGGCTTCCATAAATGGCACTGTATCCTTTTGGTATCCAAGAAAGTGGACATACTGATCAATACCAAGATTTTTCGCTTGCGCTTGCAGTTCTTCAAGCAAACGGCCGCTGCCCACAATGACAAAGTTCACCGGCCCATATGTGCGAATGATGATCGCGGCGGCATCAATCAGGTATTTCTGCCCTTTTTCAGGGCTTAAGCGGGCTATATTGCCCACAACGGGAATGTCCGGATCGAATCCTAGTTTTTGCTTTGCGGCGCGTACATCGTGGTTGGGATTGAACCGATCTAGTTCAATACCATAACAGGACCGGGTTACTTTGTCAGGATTTCGGTTGAGTAGATCGAGTTGTTCTACATAACAGGCGTCAGAACCGGGCACAATTTTGTGCGAGAATATCTCATTGATTTTGGACCCGATTTTGACTTTTAGCGAGCCAATTTCCCAGAAGGAAGGTGGTAAATGTTCTGAGCGAATAAGGGGCAAACCGGCCAGCCGGGCAGCGATTGTGGTGCGTAGGGTTCGATGAGGGTTCGGCGTGTGAATGTGCACAATATCTATGCCTGCTTTTTTAAAGGCATTTCTAATGCCCATGACGTCTTTCCAAAATGAAATGATTGGCGTTGTGCCAGGGTCGGCCGGCCGCAGCATGGGGACTTGCATTTCTTCTACCAACTCAATAAATTTTTTAGGGCTTGAACGAAACGGGTCTTCATAACCGGGTATCATGACCATTGTTTGGTATCTGGCGGGATCATAATATTTGATCAACAGCAGCATAAACAACTCGATGCCCCCAAATTCATTTGTGTCGTGAACGAACGCCACTTTTTTTGTCATTATTTAACCTCACCCACTTGGCTGCCAGAATAATATAGAACAACCGAACCGTAGCTTTTAGGTTGGGTTTACTCGCTGGCGTTGCAGTTTGGCGACAGCGGAATCTTTCAATCCTTTGACGATTAATTTCTCGTCTTCACCGATGAGCCGCAATATCAGGGCGGCAACGCCATAACTGGTGATGCCGATTAGAACCGGAACGGCGATGAAGGCGTCTCTGAACCACCAAGTGGCTGCAATCATGACGATTCCGGCGGTCACTACTTTTATGGCGTAGATGGCGTTTGCCTTGTTGAGCGTGTGCGCTGGCAGCAGCCTTATGCCAGCGATCATCATGAAGGATTCGGTGAATATGAATACGATGGACGCGCCAATGGCGCCATTGTCGAAGGCCGCGTGGCTCCAGGGAACCAGCCATAAATCGAGTGGGATAACGGCGAGCGAGGCGATGGTGATGACCAGGGTCCAGGGGTATTGGCGATTGGTGGATAAGAGGGCTGTGCCAATGATCATATTTTGATAGGTCATGGTTAGAACAAGACCTTTGATTGCCAGCACCGGGCCGCTGCCGGCAAATTCTGGGCCATAGAGCAGGACAACCAACGGATTGGCGATGAGGAATATGCCAAAGCCGATGGGCACACCAACCAGAAGTAGAATGTCGAAGCTTCTTTGAACAAGTCTCTTGAGATTATCAGGGTCTCTGACATTTTCTCGCGATAGTGCGGGAAAAACGGCCGTCATCAACACCGTCGGCACAAATAGCAGGGTACCATACAGCACATCGGCTGAGCCATACCAACCCACCGTCCGTTCGTTGGCTAACATGGAAATGAGAATGATGTCAACTTCCAGGTAAAGGGTGATGGCCGCGCTGGATAACAAAAAAGGGAACCCTAGTTTGAGCATACTTCCGGCGTGTTTGAGGTTGATGCGGAAGCGGGGATGTTGCAGCGTTTTTACGTAGTAAAGCTGAATTAAGAAACTAACCAACCCCATGCCAATGTGGACAGAGGCTATTAAGAAAATACCGGCTCCCAGATAGACCAATGTCAGGGTAACGATGGTGTTGAACAACTTGCTGACAATGTTTGCCAGGGAGATATACTGCATCTTCTCCAGGCCCTGGAGCATGGCCTGGCAAATTGCGGAATACTGCCAGAAAAGCGTGCCCACGCCTATGATGACCAACATCATGACCGTCTCAAAGGGATATTGGACCAGATAGGCGTAAACTGCGACAACCACGACACTGAGCAAGAAGAGGAGCGTTTTCAGAAAGAACGCATTGCCAAAAAAATCGGAGATGCCTTCCGGGTTTTTGGCGATTTCTTTGGCCAGCAGCATATCTATGCCAAAGGTAATGACCATAGCCATGATGTTCCAGATGGCGACGGCCGTATAATATTTCCCCGTCACTGCTGGTCCCAAATATCTAGGCAGCACGATCATGATAAGCAGAGATAAGCCCCAGGTTACTAACTGGGATACCATTAAGAAAGTTGCGTTTTTGGCGATTGTTTTACCGGTTACATTCATAGAGTGGTTTGATCCTTGGATCGGGACGATTCATTTTGTTTGTTTGTTCTGTAATGCGGGCAGCAGGTTCATCCGGAACTGATGAGCTTTGCAATAATCTAACACCTAAGTTGTTACAATCACTCTTACAGGAATCGGTAACGAGCATATCATGCAAATATATCGGGCATAACAAATTTTCCCAGAGGGGTATACAGATCAACAACCAGGGGGTATAAATAGCAGGAGCATTGGTGTCTGTTTGTGAGGCGTCCTCTGGGGTGGCGGCGGATGGGGGAGAGGTATTCACGCACGAAAAATTCGCGGCCAACCTCTTTGTCGCCTAAGTTGCATATCTGGTCGTTGGCTTCGTCGCTAACGGCCGTGAGCAGCAACCCTGGTTGACTGACAAAACTCACATTCAGTCCAATTGACAACGGATTGGCAGGATTTATGGATTCGTTTTTCTCGACTACCCTTATCCGCAAATCCTGGAAATCCGTGTTCTGCTGCCTCTAAAAATAAGATTTGTCAGTCAATCAGGTAAGCAACGTGAACAACTGGTACGGAGTATGTTCTTTTTAGAATGACTTCCGGCTCAGGATCATCCCTCTCCAAGTAGTTTTGACTGGCGAGGGGAAGTTGTCTAAACTGTCGAATTCAGCTACGAGCTTCCACTCTTCAGGGATGTGAAGTTGAAATCGTTGTCTCGAAAAAATCCAGCATGGATAGCTGGCCGGGTAAATAACAGGCGGCACATTCTGGACGCACAATCTATCTACAGCGCCCTCCCAGAAAGGTGTGCGGTCAATGAGGACATAATCGCAAGGCAAAGACAACACTTGCTCTAAAAGCCGATAGGGATGCTCCAGGTAGTGCAAGACACTGCTAAGGAGTACCACATTGGGTTGTGTTTCCGCCAGGCATTCCTCAATATCAAAGTGGAATTTCAGGTTATCATCCTCAAACCACTGTCTACCTGTTTCTACATGCTGTGGCTGCTCAACTATATTCCAGCGAACCTTTTTTAAATGAGGCAAGAAGTGACGTTTTTGGAAATAAGCACTGCCTAAAGAGCCGCCAAAGTCTAGGACATTCAGGTGACCATCAGATTGTGCCGCCACCCACATCAAACCGGCGAGAACGGGCCAGGCATACTGTATTTCATCGAACAGAATCGAATCCATTTCATGGACTGCTTCATTGTTCTTGACCTTTAACAGAGCATCCCTGGTTTTTTCCAAAATATGCGATGCGTCATAGCCACTGCTATCTGCGACAGCTTCACTCCAACTGGAATAGTCCCCATGGAGATAAAGACCAAATTTCTTCCGATTTATAGTCCGATAGCCCTCCACAAAGATAGGTGGCGTGAGCAGTTTGATAAAGTCTTTAAACATTTTGCAGCCTCCAGGCTTTTTGTTGGATAGATCAAAATCATCTATTTTGGAGTACCCAGCAACAAGTCGTAAGGCCGCATTTGTTTCAGAGCAGCCTTTACAATACTAAACTATCAATATACTCTAATACTCATATGGATTAAGGTGGTACTTAACACACCCCTGAAACGTGCCGAATCGGAAAGCGATGTTGCGCATGACCAGGGCGAATTCTTCTTTCCTTCTGGTCTTTAACAGCCACCAGAGAAGCCGCGCCCAGCCATAAAAATAGACTGCCCATGAATGCCAAAAGCCAGTGTCTGCTTCTGGGGGCTGATATTTTTTTCTTAACAAGATGGTGTATTTGCCGTATGTACGCCACTGAGACATCATGGTTCTAAATTGTGGGCGGTGACGATAATACAACACAGCATCGTAAGCAAAACTTGGCCTGGCGCCGGCAAGCTGCGCCCTGAATCCATAGTCCAGGTCTTCGCCGGCTATCAAAGTCTCGTCGAAACCATTGATAGCTTCGTGGAACGACCGTTTAATGGCAAAGCTCCAACCACGCACTAAAATAAGATGGGGTGGGTATGGTGCGCGGTTGTCCTCAAGGGTTTCCCGGGCAGCGGCCCTATCCTTATTCTGCCATATATCACGCGAAATCCACGATTGCTGATTCAACTTTTCTCTGTCAATGCGACAAATCACTACATCAGCGTCTTCCAGGCTGGTCAGCAAGGCAGCCAGCCAACCAGGAGCCACCACATCATCGGCGTCACAAAAGGCCAACACGTCGCCCAGGGCCGCCTTCGCACCAGCATTTCGCGCATGAGAGGGTCCCTGACGCTCGAACGCTTCAACCAATCTCACGCGAGGGTGCAGGTTCATATAACGCTCAATAACCAAACGGGAATTATCTGTGGAACGATTGTCAGCCACAATAATTTCCCACGGCTCCGGTACCTCCTCCTGCTGCAGCAGGGCATCGAGTTGTTCGCTGATTGTCAATTCCGCATTGTAACAGGGAATGATGACGCTTACATTCATACTTGGTCTCCAGGTGTTACAGGTGACTGGTGGGTTTTTTTTGCCGTATCGTGACAAATGCGATCAACTGAGGCCGATGGGTAACGGCCGTTGACACTGGTATCGCCAGACGTCGGTAATCGCAGCACAACCAAACTCATTTCCAGACTCAGCATATTCACTCTGATTGGAAACAAATGAGCTTCGTAACAATTTAACACGTAAATACTTGCAAACACACTTACAGCATAGGACAGGATGCGCAGCAGCGCCAACGGTCAGGGGAAAATCAACCGGCAAAAAACGGATTGTGACTACGAAACTTTTTCAAGATAACGCCAAAGAGACACGCAGAATAGACGAGTCCAGTCTCCATGCCTTTTTGATGATTCCAGCAATTCTCAACTTGAAATCCAGCCGTAAGGGCGGGACAGGCGGTGCGACATTTTTGCCAATCACCAATGCCTTGCCTTCCGCCTGTCTCGCCCCTCTTTGGGTCCCATTGGACGAGACGGCGCGGGAAAATGCCGTTCGCAGCGGCTGTTACCTGTCCGCGCCGTCACGCCCCTACTATCACACCAGGGCAAATTGAGAATTGCTGTGATGATTCATAACTACTGGATTTAACCAGACGGGGGACGTGGCGTTGACGTAGCTGGCAGCTGGGGCAGCCATAGGGTTTTACCAATGCTGAGTACGTCCCCAGGTTCCAAACAATTGACGCTGATGACGACTTCCATTGAAACGTTCGCCCGCACAGCCAGGCTGGATAAGATGTCATTGGGTTGAATGGTATACCGCACCCAGCCATCGGGCGGGGATACGACACAAACAGGAGCATCGTCGCCTGTTTGTGAGGCGTCATCTGGGGTAGCGGTGGATGGGGGGGAAACGGCCGTGCTTTCTGGCGTGGCGCTTGTCCCTACAACAGTCGCACGTTCCGGCGCAGGGGTTACGTCAACTACGGCCGGGGCATCAGCAGTAGATGACGTTTGTGCCAACATGATGATCTCTAGATCATCAATGTAGATCGTGTTGTAAAACCCCTCATCGTTCTTAATATAAAACCCGGTGACATAATTAGCTACCGGATCATAAATCAGGTTATCAATCCAGACATAAATTTGCACCCAGGTATTCGGCGGGATGGAGCCGTTGATACCAAGAAAATATAGGCGCGTTTCCGAAAAATACTCCCCTTCAGGAAATTGCACAGAAGTATCGTCGGGCCGCCAATAGGCAAAATCGTTGCTGCTGGTAACAGTTACGGCCAGCTCGTTGAACTCAATATAATCATCACCACCGTTCAGCCAAAAGCTGAAACCCACTGTTTCTTCATAGGGAAAAGACCGTTCGGCTTCTGGCTCAATTGTAAAAAACAGGGTGGTGAAATCTACCAATGGGGTAAAGGCAATCGCTTTACGCCCGGCATGAACTTGCGTCGTACTCGCCAGGTCTACTTCTGCATCGGGATTATCCTGGACTACCCAGTCTTCGTTCAGAGCATCATCGTAAATGATGAAACTTTCGGTATTTAAGCTGGAGATGTCACGAGTGGGCGGTGGCACGGTTGCCCGTGGCGCGCTTGTGGGGCGAGGAGTGGATGTGTTACGCGCACTAAAATAATTGGCGACGGTAGGAGCGGCCGTTACCAGTCCATTGTCCACCGGTTCTTGAGTCAGACGGCTGCCATCGCTCAAAAAAAACGAATGGGTTGTTGGCGTAGCTTGTGGTACATAGGTTGACTGTGGCTCGATACTCCCGGTGGCGCAGCCGACCAAACTTGCCAGGAGAGCCACGCAAAAGATAAATACAGTTTGCGCTTTCATCCGTGAAACTCCCCGGCAGCAGACTCAACAACAATTTGAGCCACTCTGGCCGCATTTTGCCGGGCATCGAATAATTCTTCGGCGCGCCGACGAGACGCCCAGCCCAGTTGCTGGCGCAGGCCTGGGTTTGCGGCCAATTGCTGGAGGTGATCGGCAAGCGCATGAACATCGTCTGCCGCGGTGAGGAAGCCGTTTTCTCCCTCCACAACAATATCGGTCACCCCACCAACGGCCGTCGCAATAACCGGCAAACCCACAGCGCAAGCCTCTACCAGGGCAATTCCAAAGGCTTCTGCTTTGGTGGGCAAAACAAACAAATGGGCGGATTGATACAGCGCCATCAGTTCCGGTGAATTAGGCTGCATGGTGTTGTAAACCGCCACGCCGCGCTCTGGCGGCAGGCTTGTGCGTGTAACCAGGTGCAAGTTGGCGCATCC
Source organism: Candidatus Leptovillus gracilis (assembly GCA_016716065.1). Taxonomy (NCBI): domain Bacteria; kingdom Bacillati; phylum Chloroflexota; class Ardenticatenia; order Promineifilales (SeqCode); family Promineifilaceae (SeqCode); genus Candidatus Leptovillus; species Candidatus Leptovillus gracilis. Next base: position 157,927 of record JADJXA010000012.1, read on the forward strand.
CTCTGGTAATAGACGAAACGCTTGTAATAACACATCGCCCCCTTTGCGATACAAATCACCCCCGACAAACAAAATCTGAAGCGGTCCGTCTGGCACGGCCGTTCCCGGCTTCCAGACATCCAAATCTACCCCGGGTGGAATCACCACAATTTGCTCGCTGGCAACGCCATAATCGGCCATCAGCGATGCTTTCGCCCAGGAAGACCAGGGCAAAACCTTGGCGGCATTTCTGAACAGGTTCACATTCGCCCAGTGTTTATACCGACTCAACAATCCACCATCGTCGGCGCGGTGACCATACTGTTCGCTCATCTCATCGTATTGAAGCGGTGTAATGTCGGTACAAAGGACGTAAGGTTTACGCCGAACAATGCTGCCAGCAATTGCTGCCGGCACCTGGGTGTTGAACAAGGCGACATCGTAAGTAGCGTTTTTCAATGCCTGACGTACTTCGCTGCGGCCGCTCAGCGTGCCAACCAGGTGGTCTGGCAGCAGCGGAAGACTAGCCAAAATTCCGGCATGTTGATAAGTGATTGGAATCCACGATACCTCAACGGATGATGATTGATCAATAAACCGCCGCAGGTTCTCATAATAAGCCCGGTGGCCTATATGTTGTTCCATGACAAAAGCTGCACGTACCATGTAGTTTCTTTCCGGCTGATAAGACCTGGCAGACCCTGATGCCCAGGTGATTCCTGACAGGTCGGTTATTGGCTTCGGTATTTGCGGAAACCGCTGAAGAATTCTTTTCGACCGCCCAACTGATCGGCTACTCCCTGATAGTATTGCAGATTAAAGATGCCGCTATAAGCGAACCGGGTAATACCGCGCCAATTCATTTTGGAGCCTGTCTGAGCGATGCGCGCCAACCCGGAAACAACGGCCGTACTGAGCGCTGTGTGACCCAAACAGACATAGGTAAGAAGTTGAATCAGTGGGTTGCGCTGCCAGCGAAATTCGTGAAAGATTGCTGGCAGCAGCCATTTCTGATCTTTATCCTTGTAAAAGCGAACGTCGTTACGGCCGTAATCGTACGGAATCTTGAGCCAGGAAGAAAAGCTGCGTTCGGCATAATGGTAGCCAATGGCCTGCGGATTGAATTGGAAACGCAGGCCACTTCCAGACAGGCGATAAGCCAATTCCACATCTTCGGCGCGCCGAAAAGATGGATCAAAACCACCATGGTCAAGGAGGTGCTGCCGGGCCAAAGAGGTGTTGCCGGTATAAAACTGCCTGGCCGATGGCTGCCAGCGCCCGCTGACTATGCTGTTGTACTGTTTTTCTAACATGGCCTGTTCCCATTGCACCCAGGGCAGCATCTGGAAAGCTGGCGGCGTCAACATTGGCCCTAATACCACAGTACGGCCGTCGTCGCTTTGATGAATCTTCAAGTGTTCCTGAATTAACTGCGGCGCAGGCACAATGTCGTCGTCAATAAACAGAACAATGTCACCGCTGGCCTTTGCCACGCCCAAGTTACGCGCCACCGCCGGGCCTTGATTCTCTTGTGTCAGGCCGCGCAAAGCGAAGGAAGCAGCATACGTTTGTAAATACGCCTCAGTGCCATCTGTAGAGCCATCAGAAACAACCAGCACCTCGAACTCTGACAGCGGGAAGGTTTGTTGCTCAAGCCCAGCCAATACCATTTTCAGGCGTTCCAGCCGGTTATAAGTGGGTAATACAACGCTAAGAATGGGCATCTATTATAGTTCTCGTATGACCTTAGCGGGCAGTCCAACGGCCAAACTGCGCGGCGGGATGTCTCGCGTTACTACGCTGCCGGCCCCCACCACGCTGCCGGCGCCAATGGTAACGCCGGGCAAAACAATAACGCGCGCGCCCAACCAGACGTTTTCCTCAAGGACAATTGGCCTGGATTCCGGCATTTCGTACCGCCGTTCCGGCTCCAAGCGATGAAAATTATTGTCCATGATGAGTACGTAGGTACCGATGTTGCAGTTGGGGCCAATGGAAATATGCTGATGGGCGGCAATGGAACAACCATAGTTGATAAAAGCGCCGGCGCCAATGGAGAGAGTGGCGTTGGGGGCGGCCACTATTTCCAGGGTGGCGATAGTGGACACCAGACGAACCCGTTCTTCAACGATGAGCGTCCCCCAATTGTGGATGACCGGTTTGCCCCATATCCGTACTTTGGGACCCAAGTGAGTAGCCCGGCGCAGGTACCATTGGGCGTAAATAACAGCCCAGCCATTTTGCCAAATGCCTGTAGTGTAGCCACGCCCTGTTTGAAGAATGTTCGAGAGTCCCATAGATATATTAATGCGATAGACGTGGTTTGCTGGTGGATTCGACCGACGACTCATTCACCAGGCTGGTGTATAGTTTTTCAAAGTCTTGGGTCATTCTTTGGGCATTGAAGTATTGGTAAACCCGGGTACGGCCGTATATGCCCATCTGCTCTCGTAATGCCTGGTCTTGGATGAGCTGCACAATATTCGCCGCCAACTGCTCTATATCATGCGGCTCAGATAGCAGCCCGGAACGGCCGTGTTCCACAATTTCCGGCACACCTCCGCTGGCTAACGCCACGATTGGTTTACACATAGCCATTGCCTCCACAAACACCATGCCAAACGGCTCCTCAAAACTGGGCAGTGTGAAGATGTCACTGTCGGCAAAAAAATGCCTGACATCGCTGCGGAAGCCGGTTACTGTCACCAATTCGGTCAGTTGCGAAGATTCGATCAGGTCCTTTAATTCAGCCAGATTGCTCATATAGGTATCCGGGCTGCCGACAATGAGCAAATGAAAGTTTTGCCCGGCTTCTTTGACTTTGGCCAAAGCGCGCAATAAGTCTGCCTGACCCTTGTAGGTAGCCAGACGAGCAATGGCAATAAGCAGCGGGGTTTCTGGTTCAATATGAAATTCGGCGCGAATACGGCCGTCGCTCACCACTTCTTCCCAGTTGGCGAGGTCCAATCCATTTAAAATAGAATGGGTTCTTTCTGCCGAAAACCCCATGCTGATGCTTGATTCTGCCACAAAATTGGAAACGCCCACCAAGGCATCAACCCTGCGCATCGCCCATTGCGAGAAGGGACTAAGCCAGTCTTCCACTTTTACATGTAAATGGACCAGGCATTTTGCCCCACACGTCTTTGCCAACCAATAGCCATAAAACACATCGCGTGGTTTTTCGCTGCAATGAATGATGTCTATTTTGTGTTTTCTCACATACCGAACCAAATCATAGGCTGTCTTGGGCAGCCTGATGATTTCCCGAAATAGATTTGCGTTCAATTTTGTTCGGGGGCGAGAATTGATTGAAGGGCCAAAGTTGGTTGGCCTTAGATACACGTCCGGTAGCTGGCTAAACGCCGCAAACGGCGAGGACTTCTCCTGCATTGAGTCTGGATTACAGGCAATATGCACCTCAAAGCACCCGCGATTCAGATAGTGCATAAGCCTTTCGTGTATCTGGGAATCGGCCAGGTAATAGGGTTGTGACTGCATAAATAATATGGAGATCTTCCCGTTGATCATTGTGCTCCATCAGCAGTGGTGTCTGCAGGCCAACTATTATATAGAGGTCAAATCAATGTTTATGTCTACAAAAGCGCAGGCGCAGGTGATGATGAACGGCCGTATGCGTTGGCAGAAAATCGCAAATGATGTAAACCTAATCCACGTCAAGTTCACGAATGATTTGGGCGGGGACTCCGGCTACCAATGTATTTGCCGGTACATCTTTGGTAACAACCGCGCCAGCAGCAACAACGGCCCCTTTGCCGATAGTGACTCCAGGCAGAATAATACAACGTGCGCCTAACCAGGCGCCATCGTGAATCACAACGGGGCTGGTCATTAATGGACCTACTCGACGTTTACTATCATCAATCTCGTGGGAACCTGTAAGAAAAAGGACCTGGTGACCTACACCCACATTATGACCGATAGTAATCGGAGCAGCCAGGTCAAAATGACACCCTACATTAAACAAACAACTATCTCCAATGTGTAGTTTTTCGTAAACATTCCCCACACCAGCTATCGTTGGCATCCCCATGAGTATGCCACTTCTACCAACCCGAAAGCCAAATAGACGAAGCAAGCGCATTCGCAGCCGATTGCCGACGTTATCTGGCAAGAAGAACACCAGAAACCGCACGATCGTCAGACGCAGATGAAAAGAACCTAGCTCTTCACCTATAATCTCTACGGCTTTAGCGATGAGATTTTTCATAGTTTGTTTCGTTTTCTCCAAGCTCAAAAATGCGCCCGGCCGTTGGCTGCGGTTATCACCGTTGATGCGGAAACATTGGTAGCCTGGGTTTCGTCTAGTTCACAAGTGGCGTTAAAGGAGTCCCGGCGCGGGGTGTGGCTCCGGCTGCCAGGGCCAACGTGGTTTTTTAACGGCCGTTGACTGCCCAACAACACGTTCCATACAACTGACCATACCCATCATCGCCCCAAGATAAAGCGTACTTGGGGCATCCCAAGAAATATCAACATAGGCAAAAATAAAGTGCATCGCCATGTAAATTGTCGCAGTAGCGGCAAAGGCTCGCAGCTCATTGTGGGGCATACGCCGGATGGCCTGCGTGCCCACCAGGATGGCCGTGCCCACAAAAAACAACATAGACAAAAATCCACCGACGCCCGCCTTCACCCAGATATAAACCACCGAATTATGAGGTAAATAAGACCACCACTCAAAAAAACTTATGTCGGGCAGCGGCACAAGAATATAAAAAGGCTGCCCAAAGCCCACCCCCGTTAATGGCCTCTGATGGATGGTAAAACTGATATTCACATTCTCAATCTGCCGATAAAGATTTGAAGATACATCGGAAGCATCAGCCTGATCTTCGGCCACAACAGATTTAATTGCCTGGGCCGGCAGCCCCAATGTGCCGCTGGCATTCCAGAAAACAGCCACGTACAAAAGACCAACAATCGCCGCTGGAGGCATAACCAGCCAGAAAACGTGGCGCTTGTCTATGAATAGCAAAATGGCAATAAAAAACAGCCCGACAAACAGGGTGATAAACGCCGCGCGGCGCTGCATCGCCAGATAAGTGAGCAGCGCAAAGGGAATCACCGGTATCATACCAAAGCGCTTAATGGCTGAACCTTCATACAACCAAAGCGTCACGAATAGAACAAAAAGCGTGTTCAAATGAATAGCCGCCGAATGCTCGGTGATAGCGCTCACGTTTGCCAATGTGCCATCCAAATTTACCAGGAAGTGATAAACGCCATAGATGCTCTCGATGCTGAGCGCGGCAACAGCCGCCCACATAAGGTGGCTAAAGTGTTCTCGTTTATCTAACAAGTTGCTGGTTAAAATGATCATCGCAACCAGGTAAAACATGGGGCGGGTTTCCCAAAGGGACATATTCAAATTGCCACGGGTGAAAATGCCATAGAACAAGCCGACCACAACAAAAAAGAGGAAGGCGATGGCCGGCCAGAAGAGTTCGCTGGTATAAAAACGTACTTTTCGCCGCATCAATCCGCTGCCCAACCAGGAAACAAACATAGCCACAATGTAAACCTCCAGCGGATTCACAATCAGGGCGTCATTGAGATACAGGATAGATTCTGGGCTTGAAAAGTTCTTCAAAAATGGGTGCCAGGGCGTCAGAACGCCGTCGCCAGACAGTCCCCAAAAAACGATTAGATAGATTCCGTACCGTGGCCGATAAAAGATAAGGACCAGACCAAAAAGAAAAACAATCCAGCCGATTGAACCGGGTGTGGGGCCACTCCGCAGCATCAGCAAAGCAACCAGAGCCGAAAAACCGAGAACGGCCGTAAACCAAAAAAGCCATATGACAGCCGAATGCAGCCTGCGCCCATCTACTGTATGAATACTGCTGCCGTACAAAGAACCTTGCATTATAGTTCAGACACCCTTCAGGCAAAATCAATTTGTTAATTGATTTTCAAATTTGATTCATGAAGTAGTACGCAAACGCAACAAACAGGCACAAACCAAACAAAACCTGCTGGCGACGCCTGAACGAAGTTTTCCAAGAAAACACGCCGCCAACAAAACAAACAACGATAAACAAGACAAATAGTTTCATAAGGTTACTTTTAGGCCAAAATCTGTCAGATCTTCACGCAATTTCCACAACAAATGGCGTTTTATATAGACAACAATCTTGAAATTACACCTGGCGTCGCTATTTTGTTGCGGTTCAATATCACCCCTTTAACTTCCATATGGTCTATATCGTCCAAAGCAAGCCGCACATCTTCGACTACGGTCACACCCTGATGTATCACCAATACACATGCTGTCGCCAAAGAAGCTAAAGGCACAGCATCACTTGTGGCTCGCAAAGCAGGCACATCTAAAATCAAAAAATCAAATCGCGTCTGTAGTTCATGAAGGATATTGTGCATGACCTGACTACGCGCCATCACTGGTCTATCCCTCTTTTCCAACACGCCGGCTGGCAAATAGGAAAAATTAGACCAGCCGGTAGGCGCTACCACATCTTCCAACACAGCTTTGTTCGTGATAACGGCCGCCAAGCCCTCGTTATCCGGCGCAACAAATGGCGACTGCGAGGGCCACCACCAGTTCAATTCAACCACACAAACCCTGGCTCCTAGATCGTGGGCCATCACCACACCCAAAGCGTGCGAATTAAACGTTACGCCCTCATGTCGCAAAGCTGCCACCAGCGCCAAACACTTGGGCAAACCAGATGTACGATTCATGCGCGTTACCATCTGGCGCAACCTTTCCACAACAACACCATCAAAAACCTGAACCGGATTACCATCACCTCCGGGCAAGACCAATGAATCAAAAGGTGGTTCTTTTTTTGCTCTTCGTATGATTGCCATATCGCCAACTATCTCACAACGACATCAACTTCAACATGTCCATTTAGCGTAGGCGGCAAATTCTTCCGCCAGAAATTAAACTACCCATCTGATGAGCAGTCTACTCAAACAGCAACTTCCGCCGGAGATGGCTCTTGTTCGGTCGAATCCCCCTGAACGCGCTTGCTTTCTTCCAACCCCGCTGCTTTGGGCTTTGGCTGCCAAAAACGTCTTTTACGTGGTGAAATGTCTGGCACCTCTGCCAAAACAGGTAGATCCAAACGGCTTTGTACGTCCACCGGTAGGCGGAAACTGCGGTCCAAAATGGCAGAACCTACGATAGCGCCGCCGCTTAACAAGAAACCAACAACAACAAAGATCGCCATATTCATGATAGTCTCTCGGAGGGACGTTTCTGGATCAGTGGGAAGTCTTGGCGCATCAATAACAAAATAAGTCTGCCGCATATCGCTTTCAATTTGCGCCATCGCCAGCCGGGAGTTTTCCTCTTTATCGAGCGCGCTGGCATACCGTGCAGCCGCCAGGTCAATGGTGGCTTGCAGCCGCTCGATTTCTAATTGTTCCCCGCCCGGTCGTTCACCCCGTATTGGCGCTGGATTATTGCGCAGAAATTCTTCCATGTTTAGACGGGCTGCGGATAATTCTTCTTCATAAGTTGTGATCAATTCACTAAAAAAGCCCTGCGCCGACTCGCTTTCCGCTCTGCGCGCATTAATTTGCCATTGCAGATAACTTTCAAGCGTGGCATTCACAAGTTGATAGGCTAATTCGGGGTCCTCATCGGCCGCGTTGATAGAAATTTGATTGTCGCCGATGGTGCTGACCCAAACATTGCTGCGCGTCTGTCCAAGGATTTCATTGACCACGTCGTCACCCTGATTCATCTCGGACTCCAATTTGGTCTGGGCAATCACAGCGCGAACAAACGCATTGGTTTGCATCAAATCGGTGACCTGCCGGGAGACAGCTTGCGAGGGTGTCATCCACCAATTTGTGCTGCTGCTGCTTACGGCCGTTAGCGACGCCAACAAAGACTCACCCTGTACATACAAGACACCCTGGGAAATGTATTTGGGTTCCACCCTGTAAAAGACATAGTAAACACTAAGTCCCGTCATCATCACTATCGGCAGCAAATACAGCCACCGATGTCGGAAATAGCTTTCAAATAACCGATATAATACCAAGCGAATCATTTGTGTCTCCCTGAGCTATGCACAAGACTTGCATATTATACTTTTTAAACCATAGTAGAGGCTTCAACCGGTCCATAGTACCCGGTTAAAGCCCCTACTTTAACTCTTGTTTCTGAACAAACAAATTAAGTTTATCCAGACTTATGTATAGACACGCAAAAGATCATCAAAGGCTTGCCGGTTGCCTAATCTGCTGCGCCGTTACGGCGCCTGACGCGACCAGATCGAAATGTCGCGGAACATCCATTCACCACCCCACCAATCCTGCCCTCGAAACAGAACGCTGCTGGTTCCCTGGGGGATTGGCATCCAATAAGATTTGAAGGCTTCGTCCGCGAACGAATAATCTCTATGCTCCTGGTATACGGCATTTTGCCAGGTGCTGCCATTATTAAAACTGACCTGCAAACTTCCCCCAATACCGGCAAACCGCAAATGAGAATTCGACGGGGCTGGGGCAGAAAAGTTAACGCGGTTGCTGCCGCTTTCGTTTACATAACGTCGGTCAGCTTTCAGGATAGTAAAAGGTAAGGACGGTTCAATAAAAACATTATCCCAGTGCCAGGTCTGAGGCCCCCCATTCCCATCTTTCCAGGGCGTATACGAGTGGTGGCCAAACTGAATAACGCCTTGCGACCAGTCCAATAGGCTAATATCGGTGTCCACCCACCAGAAGTTGTAATCGGGCATACCAAATTTAATGTGCGTGCGGGAAATACGAAGTTCAAAGGTGTCCCGGCGCACTGGACTGGGATCCAGAAAATCGTCATAGGGAATCCAGGAGTTTCCATCCAGACTACCTTCTTGAAAATTGCGATAAACGCTGGCGACAAACGTGGTGCCATTCAAATCGCCCATGTCAATGTGAATGGCTCTTTTGGGCGGGCCACTCAAGTCGGGCAACCAATCTCGCAACGTAAGCTGAAGGTTATTTTCGTACGGGGTAATCCATATGTCTATCCAATCACGGGTGGAGCGACGCTCGGTAGACATATCCCAACGAATAACTGCCTCACCATCCGAAAAATCTACCAACTGGTTGGGCGTCAGGTAGATCAACCCATAAGCAGAGGCATTGATGGCAGTCATAATATGATTGTTACATTGAAAAACGGCGTCCTCATATGCGGTAGTGCGATGGGTCGTCGCCGGCGATTCGCAGTTAGGGCCATGTTGGGCATCCATCGCTTCAAGGTTGAACCATGTGTTTCCATCTCGTGAGTGAACGGTGATGTCCCAATTGGGTGAACGCCACGGCGTCGGATTAGGCGGTGTACCGTCGAAGGTTTCCGTAAAACTGTCTGGCATTTCGGCAGTGGTCATAAAGGGCAGATATACAGTGGGGAGTTGTTGAGCGGATAGGATAGCTGGCGGCGATGTGAATTGCTGTGATAAGGAGATTGTTACGATACTTATGAAAAACGCAACGATTCCAAAGATTACCGGTTTTTTGAGTTTCATACAGACCTTTCCTTAGCACTAAATTTTTTTACTATACGGCCCCTTTTTGTCTCTCGATTTGTTTCTCAAGTGGGCATTATTAGCAACAGGCAATCAGCACTATAGTGTGTTGGTCTGCAATCGTCAATCCGCAAACACCCAAAAATGACGTAAAAATTAAAAAATCCTCATGCTGGCAAAGCCACAAAGTTCTCTACGGTCCAGTTACCGCGAGCATAGGAATCCGGTAACATTTCAATTTTGTAGCCCAATTCCGCCAAAAAGGTCATGCAAAGCTCCTTTTTGCGCTGAAATTCGGCCGGTTCACCATCATCTATTTCAATTATTAAGGTAGGCTTGTACGTTTGAATAGTGTGTGTCATCCCCCTTAAGACATTTATTTCGGCCCCTTCCACATCTATCTTCACAAAGGAAGGTGGCGCGCCACGCTGTTGACCGACAAAATCGTCCAGCGTGATGAGGCTGATCGATATCGTCCCTTTGTAATCAGGCGGTGGCGCAGCCACGGAGAGGGACGCCCCGCCGGAATGATGGGCCAATTGCAGTTCGCCTGTGCCGTTGGTGTCGGACACGGCCGTTTCCCACACCGTCACCTGCTTCATCCCATTCAAATCACAATTGTGCTGCACCGCGGCCGCATTCTCCGGCACCGGCTCAAAGGCATGAACCTGCCCCGCCGGCCCGACCAGACGCGCCCCAATCACCGTGAAGAAGCCCACGTTGGCCCCCACGTCATAAAATACGCCGCCCTCATGCAAATAGCGCCCAAACGCTTCCTGCACAGGCATTTCGTTCAGGCCCAGCCCATATTCCGGGTTGGAATTGGCGGAATTGAAACGCAGCCCTGTCCCAATGCCTTCGGCAATCGTCACGTCGCGGTTGCGCACCCACAACCGCTGCAAACGGCGCACCGTCTGATTAGACCGGATACGTTTGATGAATCCAGCTTGTTCCTTGCCCTTTGTAGAACTCATTTTATTGCTCCTTACGCCGTGCAGTAAACTGCCGGAACACCGTGCCGGTGTCATTGCCCCATTCCCAGTTGGCTAAAATGCCCACCCGTCGAATCGTCAGGCGGTTAAATTGTGGATAGACGTCCGTCAGAGCGCGATACAACACCGGTTCGTCGTTGACATAAGCCATGTAATGCACGCCATCAAACGCCACGCGCAGGCGATACGGCCGTCCCCAATGAATGCGCCCGCCCACGTTGCTCCACACAGCGTCAAAAATTTCCTCAAAGCCATTGATGTAAAAGAAGGACGAAATCGAAGCGCCCTGGTAAGAATCATCCAGCCAGGTGTTCACCAATAGCTGATTGTGTTCATCTTGCCAGAAGACAAACCCGCCACGGCCGTGTTCCCAATCGCCGCGCACAGAACCGGGGGGTGTCACCTCCACCTCCAGTTCGGCGAACGCGGGATCATCCCAGGGGATGGTGTAAAACGTGCGGCCAGGATTGGGACTGGTAGGGCCGCCAACCACCCCGGCCGCTTCATCTCCGCGCAGGGTGATGGTTCCCCGGCCAAAATCTTTCTGCCACACTTTGCCGCCCACGCTGGTTTTGTGGCCGTTCAGATCGGCCGCTTCCCCGGCAAAATTGTCGGCAACGGCCATCACCCTTTTCCCCGGCTGCCAGGACGGGGCAAACGCAAATTCGGCCGGAACCGCAACCGCTCGTGGATGGGCTTCTAAATCGCGCAGCGCCACATCACCACCCGACGCCCCGCAGAAACCGACGCCGCCCGCGTTTTGCAGTCTGGCGTCTGTGAACCAGTCGTTGAAGAGGAAACGGCCGTTCACCGCCACCGAAAAACGCTCGCCATCATCTGCAATCTGCACCGAATTGGCCGCATCCGCCAGCCAACCATGCGCCTCATCCACACCCACTTCCGCCACGACGCCGTCTAGCCGCAACAGCAGACGGCAGCGGTCTTGCCGCATTGCCAGGCTCCGATAATTGGCCTCATCCTGAAAACGCCAGACCAACTGCGCTTCGCTGTCTGGCGTATCCAACTTCACCAGCGCATGAACCAGGCCGACCGGTTTACCGGCGTCTAAAATCGCCAGGCTGTCGTTCTCCAAAGCGCGCGCGCCACCGGCCGTGCGCGCAAAATCGCCCTGATAAACGCGCCACGCGCCGCCCTGTTCTGCCGGAGAATCGGTCAGACGGCCGTTTCCCACCAATCGGTCGGCCAGGTGCGCCGTGCCGTACCAGCTATCCAGAGCGGCGATTTTTTGCACGGCCGTGCCATAGACCCGCGAATCTACGCGAAAACCAATCTGCCCCAACACACTCTGATGCACGCCGGCGTACACCTCCGGCGCATCGTCAAAGGCGTCAATCGCCAACGGCCGCATCAGCGGAAAAGCCGCCAGCCCATGCGCTCCCGGCAGCGACGCCGCATAATAAGCCGCCCCTTTTTGCCGCAAAACCACCACGTAATAAATCGGGATATTTTGCAGACCGCGCAAAACCGGCAGCTGCCAGTCCGCCGCGCGCGCCCAAAGTTCGCCGTTTTCCGCACCGGTGGCATGAACGATCAACGAATTGCCTTGGGCGACAGGATCGGTCGGATTTTCCGCGGGGAACCAGCCCACCGCCAGATTTTCGTCCAGCAGGCCGCTCTCGACACGCCGGTAATGCCGATTTAGCCAGATCCAACGCTGCCACTGCCGCACAAAATGCTTTTTGTGGCCGCCCCGAGTCCAGGCGATGAGGCGCTGCGGAATGGTTTGGGTTTCACCACCCAACAGCCAACGCTGCAAACGCCCCGGAATGCTCTGCCCCAGGTCGCCGACCTGCGACGTGTTGTGGCCGTTTAACATATGCACGCCAAACGCCAGCCCATTCTCACGCCGATACGGGCCATAGGCCAGACCAGAACGCCCCCAGCCCGGCTGCCGCAGCGGCTGGATACGCAGCGCCCCACCATCCGTGCTGATGACGCGCTCGACGTCCACGCCGCCCCGGCGCACGCCAGCCGCATTCCGGCTGCCGATCACCTCCCCGGCGCTTAAGGTTTGCACAAAGGAATCGGTAAAATAAAGGCTGGATACGGTGGTCTTTTCAGACTTGGCAATACTCATGTTCACCTTGACGGTCAGTTTCTACGGCGCAGGACAAAAAAACCGCCCAGAACCAAAATAGCCATGACGCTCACGCCAACGGCCAGGATGCCCGGCGAGAATACGGCCGTTTCCGGTTCCGGCAATGGCGCAGGTGCTGTAGATTCCGGCTGCGGGCTGACCGCGCTGGATACGGCGTCCGGCACGGCCGTTGCCACAACGTCTGTTGCCACAACGTCCGTTGCCGCAACTTCGGTCGGCGGAAGTGTGGTTGGTTCAGGCTGCACGACGGGCGCATCCGGTCCCGCCTGGAATTGTTCGGCGACCTCGGCGGCCCTTAGCGCCCGGCCGTACAGCGCCAGCCGGTGATATTCACCCAACCAGGGGCGGTCCAACGAAAACTCGTTGCCAAGCGCCAGGCGATAGCTGGCGTCCCAACCGGCCAGGTCGCCGCCAATTTGTCCGGCGGCGGCCACTTCGCCATTCTGATAAAGCGTCGCCTGCCCGCTGGCGTCGCGGGTATACACCAGATACACCAGGTCGGTCGTCACCACGTTGTCGGCTGTGATCAGCGACGGCACGCCATTCTCCGACGTGTCGCTGCTGCGCAGGCGCACGTCGTACGCGCCAAACTCTTGCCCCAACGTCAGGTTGCGGTAAAACGGGTCAAACGACAGGCTGACGATGCGCGCTGGGCCGTCTTGCCCGGTGCTGGCCGGTTTTAACCAGACTGCCAGCGTCAGTTCGTTGTTGGCGGGGATGGCGCTGTTAAGCTTGGCAGCAGCCTGTTCCGTCACCAGAATGGTGGGCGCTTGCAGCAGCAGCCCACCGTCCAGCAGCCAGGTAACGGCCGTTTCCTCGCCAATCAACAAATCCAACGGCTCACCCACGCCAGACACGTCGCGCACCACATTGCCCGCGCCTTCGGCAAACATGTACAGCGCCAGCGGCCCCTGGATGGCGGCAAAGTCGGCCAGCGCTTCGGGCGGCACGGCCGTTTCCGCGGCTTCCGGCTGCATTACCTCTGGCGTCGCGGCGCTGTCCGATGGGGTCGTGGTTGTGGTTGGGGTCGTAACGCGGTTTAACTCGTCGTTGCGCCACAGGTGGATGAACTGCGACTCGTCATAGGCGATGCTGACGACGTCCAGGTCGCCGTCGCCGTCCAGGTCTACTGTTTGCCCGCCCAGGTGGCTCTCGTGGCCTTCGTCAACCAGCTTCTCGGTGAAATTGCCCTGACCGTCGTTGATCCACACGGCCGTTGCCTTGCGGCCACGATGTTCGGCCAACACCAGGTCTACGTCGCCGTCGCCGTCCATGTCGGCGGCGTCCAGGCTGTTGGTGGTGGCCTGGCTCACGATGAGGCTGCGCGGCCAATCGCCGCTGGTCGGATCGGCCGGCTGCGCCCACCAGAAGGTCTGGGCGTCGGCGTCTTCGCCGTTTTCTTCGGTAACGATGATGTCCAGACGGCCGTCGCCGTTCAAATCGGCCAGTTCGGTGCGGTCCGGGTAGAGCGCTTCGTCAAACGTCCCAATCTGGAAAGCCGCCCAACCATCGGAGCCGTCACCGGGGTTGCGATACCATTCCACCCGCTTGGAATCGCCGGTGGTCGCGGCAACGTCCAGGTAGCCATCGCCGTCTACGTCGCCAAAGGCGAAACCTTCGTCGGATGGATTGGCGCTGACGTGGGCACGCGGCCAATCACCGGCGGCCGGATCGGCCGGCAGCACAAAGTAGTAGATGCCGTTGCCGCTGGAAATGGCGACAACCGGCGGCGAGTCGGCGGACAAAACGGCCGTGCGATACCCCTGCGCGCCCAGTTCATGGCTGGCCGCCGGCACGTCACCCACGCGAACGGCCGTCCAATCTGTCGCGGCGGCGTCTGTGGCTTCCAGCCAGTAGACGACCAGGTCGCCTTCGCTCTTTTGGGCCAGCACGTCGGCCAGGTCGTCGCCATCTACATCCAGGGGGAGGAAGGCGTGCATGTCGGCGGGAAATTCGCTGCGCGACCAGTCGCCCAACATATCGCCGCCGGGATTGGCATACCAGTAGCGCCCGGAGAGGATGTCTATACGGCCGTCGCCATCCAGATCGCCAAAGCCCAGGCCAAAGGTTTGCGCGTGTTGGTCAGTGATTTGCTTGTAGGTCCAGCGATCCAGCGCCCCGGCCGCATCCAGCCGATTTTCCCACAATCTAACCGGTGGGTTGCCGGTCCAGTTGGCCCCGTAAATGTCATAATCGCCATCATTGCCGATGTCGGCGACGACGCCGTTGTGCAGGCCGCCGACGCCGACCACCTGTTTCTCCCAGGAGGTAGCCTGCCCGTCCACGTTGAACAGGATCATGATTTCATTGGCGGCGGAGGTGTGCATCTGGCCCAACACCACGTCCAGATCGCCGTCCAGGTCCATGTCGGCGGCTTGCAGAGTGTGGGCTTTTTCCAGGCCAGGCAGGATGGTGTGGCGCGTCCACGCGCCGGTGGGATCGCCATTGTCGGCCGACCACCACTCTACGTCGGCCGTGTTTTCGGAGCTGGAGAAGAGGACATCCATACGGCCGTCCCGGTCCAAATCCACCACCAGCGCTTTGAAGTCGGAATCGGCCGCGCCGATGTCGTAGGGGGTCCAGTTGGCGGCGGTGCGCGCCGCCGCGCCGCCGGGATTGCGCGCCCATTGGCCGCGCAGGACCAGATCAACGAGACCGTCACCGTCCACGTCACCGCTGGTCATGCCCTCGTTGCCGGTGTTCAGACCGCTCAAATCCACCTGGTTCCAGACATTTACGGCCGTCTGGAAGAAAATCATGACGGCGTCCTGCCGGCGGGTAGCCACGTCCAGGAAACCGTCATCGTCGAAGTCGGCCACGTGTACGTCTTTGCCCCAACTGCCGATGGTGCCGATGGTGTGGCGGGTCCAGGTTTCGCCGCTGAAGGGATCGCCGGACGGCCGTGGGTTTTCAAACCAGACGAGGTTGTCGGGGCCGTCGCCATCGGGCACAACGATGTCCATGTCGCCATCGCCATCTACGTCGCCTAAACGGCCGTCGGTGGTAAATTCGTTGTTGGGCGTGGCGATGACGGTTTTTTGCCAGGTGGGGTAATGGTACCAGTTCAGTTTTTCGTCGGTGATACCGCCGAGGATGAGGTCGGGGAAACCGTCGCCGTCTATGTCGCCGACCAGTTTCACGTCGCCGCCCACGTCGCCGTCAATTTCTACCAGGTCGAAGGGGACGCCGGCTAACTGGAGGGCCGGATTGCTTTGGGGCGGGCTGGCGAAGGCTACGGCCGTGCCCACCGCCATGTTGACGCGCCGCTTGATGCCATCAATAGATGGCCGTCGCCAGGCAATATACGCGCTGCCCAGCAAAAACAGAGCGACAAACAGATACATTGCGAAACGTCTCGTTTTCATGGGATACGCTTCCTTCCCTCTGGTAAAGGGTCAGCGTCAAATGGCTGCGTCTCCGGGTGTTGGCGGCGTTGGCCCGTTTCCTGAGAATGAGTAGTGATGAAAGAGTTCTTTTCCCCGAAAAAAGCAATCCAACCATTCCCCATCAGACACGTCGGCGAGAGTTAGCCAGCGAGTATCCGGCAGGAGTCTGGACATTTGCGATTGGTGTTCGGCCAACGCAGCCCGTTTCTGGCCCACGAGGTCGTTTATGTCAACAGATAAGCGCAGGTCGGCGAACAGCCGCAGACCAAAAAGCATGGTGGCTGTGTTTTTGAGAATGGCGCGTCTGTCGCCCAGGGCACTGCTGCCCAGGCCCACCCAGGGCCAATGATACCAGGCCCAAACGGGGTATTCGTAGACTTCGACCGGTTGGCCGATTTGTTCCAGGGCGGCGAGGACGGCGTGGGTGGTGCTGTAATGGTCCGGCGGTGGCTCGTGGCGGTAGGGGACGAAGATTTGTTCTGGCCGGAGATTACTGAGCAATTTGACGATTTGGGGGACGGCCGTATCCTTTTGTTGAGTCACACGGCCGTCGGGTATGTTCAAAAAGTAGACATCTTCAGCCGCCACGTTCAGCGCGTGGCAGGCGGCTAACGCCTCATCAGCCCGGCGGGCGATGAGATCGGCTTCGGAGATAAGGCCGGCATGGGAAAGACGGCCGTCGGTCATAAACACAATAGAAACGTGGGCAGCTTTGGCTTTTTTGGCGAGGACCGTACCGCCGCAGCCGAGCGTTTCATCATCCTGATGCGGCGCAAAGACCACTGCCTTCTGCCGCCAGAATGTTTCATCCGGCCCCTGCGAGCGTGCTGCCAACAAGCGCCAGAGGACGCTTTGCGCACTGGATTGAATAGACATGATGTTGGAAGCTGAATGGTGATCTTTATCTATTGAGAATGGTCGTCGGCCAGTTGATTTTCCTGGGATGAATCAGGTGGGTTGTTGGCCGATCTCAGGCTGGTGCGTGCGCCGGTTAACAGATCGCTGCCCAGGCTGCGCAGTTTATCGAGCGAAAACACATTTTTGCTTAGAAAGCCAATCACCCGTAAACGATCGGTCATAGAAATCGGGGCGCGGCGCGCCATGTGCAAGTATTCGGAATAGCGGCGCCAGCGTGGCAGAATCAACCGGTTTTTATTGCGCGTGTCGAACCAGACGGCCAGTTCTTTTTCCTGATAATGCACTTCGGTGGATATTTGTGGATGTACCCGCCGATGCAGCAAAAATTCCGGCAGTTCGTAGAACTCGCCATACAGCGTCAGTTCGGCCAGCAGGTTGCGGTCTGAGCGGGGATAATTGGCGATGAGCGGCGTTTTCGCCAGGACCGATGAGCGCATCAGGCCAAAGATTGGGTTGCACCAACCGGGCGTATTCACCAATTTTTGGAATCGTTGGAAGGGTTCGGGCGAGCGCAAATGGAGATCGTCAGAGTAATGTTCGATCACGTCGCCATGTTGGTCAATGAGGATGGTCTGGGAATAACAAACGACGACGTTGGGTTCGTTGTCCAGAATTTCTACGGCGCGCTGCAAGAACTCTGGCGCGCAGCGGTCATCGTGGGCTATCCATTTGAAGTAACGGCCGTTGGCGACGTGGAAGGTGTTGTTGTAGTTGGGGGCGGCCCCCAGGTTTTCTGGGTTGCGCAGGTAAGTGATACGGCCGTCTTGCGCCGCGTAAGTCCTACAGATTTCTTCTGTGCCATCTATCGAAGCGTTATCCGAGATGATCAGCTCAAAATTTTCATGCGTTTGGGCCAACACAGACTCAATAGCTTCTGTCAGATAATTGTCGCCATTATATACCGGCAAACCGATGCTAACTTTGGTCTTGTTTTGAGTCATTCCACCTCCCAACTTTTCTAATCGCCGTAACATCAACCTATTTCAAACAATTTTTCATACTTATCCAGCAAGCTCTGCGCCACCTGGGGCCAGGAAAACAACATTTGGGCGCGTTCATAGCCGAGCTGTTGTAATTCCTGGCGCAGCTGCGCATCGGCAAAAACGCGCAAAATGGCAGCCGCCAACGCCGCAACATCGCCACGATCTACCAACAACCCGGCACGGCCGTTATCCGTAATTTCCACCATGCCACCGGCGCGGGTCGCCACTACCGGAATCCGCGTAGTCATCGCTTCTACCAGGCTCATACCAAACGATTCGCTGTAAGAGGGATTCACCAATACGGCCGCATTCTGGTAATGCTTCACCAAATCGGCCTGCCCCATACCACCCAGAAAATTCACCCGATCCTTCAGGCGGTCAGGAATCAATCGTTGCAGATATACACTGTAATCTTCCTGATAAAACCTCACCAGACCTTGCACCAGCGGATCCTCACTAACGCCGACGATAAATTCGCTTGGTAACGAGCCAGTGGGACCGGCTATATCCAGGGACGCCTCCGGATATTTTTCTGCCACCAGACAAAACGCCTCTATCAGATCATGAATCCCTTTTTCCGGTGACACCCGGCCGACAAACAAGATACGTTTGTCAGTCAGGGCTGACACGCCATTGTCTTCTTTAGCGACAAACACATCAGCATCCACACCATTGTAAATAGCCTGGCAGCGATCCGCGTAATGGGGATAACGCTGGCGCGCCAATTCGGCTATGTAGTTACTCGACCCCAAAACCAGATCAGATTGGGCGATTCTTTGCTCCATGACATCATAATCAAGCTGGTTCAGCCACTCACAGTTCATGTGTAACACAATCTTCGCTTTGGGGTTGAGGGCGCGAATAATCGGCACAAACTGGGTGAAGTTATGGATGTGGATGATCTGTACATTTTGCCGCCGCAGATGCGCGGCAATCTGAAAAGCGTAATCAAAATAATAGAGGCGAGAAGCGTACAGAGGTAAGCCGTCATTTGACTTTAGTTTTCCCATGTAGTTCAGCATGACCCGGTTGGGGATGACCGGCGGAACAAAATGATAGCGAACATTCTGCTGCCCATTCCAAGATTTCTGCAGGCTGGAACGTTTGCCATAAACCAAAACTTCGTGGGTCTTAGCGATCTGTGGTGCAACTTTATAGGTCCAGATGCCAATGGAATTCTGGTACGGCGGGATGAGCATATCCAACGGCTGGTTGACAAAAGCGATTTTCATAGGCATTTCCATAGAGCCTGGTAGCCGTGTATTCGGTAATCCGTATCCCGTATTCCGTAGCGTCTCTGGCAAATGCCAACGGAAAACGACATACAGACTTAGGTTTACGGCTACTAGCGACTATAAAGTCATGAATGCCAGGGTTCCGGGTCAGCCTGCGCTTTTTGCGCTTCCCACGCTTGTGACCAGGCAACAGATTTGTGGATGCCGTCACGGAGAGATGTTTGCGGGGTGTAATCTAGTACGGCGCGCGCCTTGCCGATGTTGGCGACGTAATGGGTCACTTCGCCCACCCGCGCCGGTTTGATCGTCATCTCGGGCTTTTTGCCCAACGCTTCACCAATAAATTCAGCCATGGCGACGAGGGTGTTGCCTTGTCCATAAGCCAGGTTGATGGTGTGGTTGACCGGATGGCCGCCGACCAGAAGTTTAATGCCGCGATAGACGCCATTGATGCAGTCATCTACGTAGGTGAAATCCAATACTTTGTCTTTGCCATAGACAGTAATTGGCTCACCCTGCCCGATTTTGCGCACGAATAGGGGGATAACACGCTCCATGCGCTCGATGTCGTTGTCGTAACGGCCGTACACATTGCTAAATCGGAACACCAGATAGCGTAAGCCATAACATTGCGCATACGAATAAATGAGCGCTTCCCCGGAAATTTTGCTGGCCGAATATGGACTTTCCGTATAGGCAAAGTCGGCGTAGGTCTCTTCCGTGATGTAACGGTGAATGTCGCCATACACTTCCCGCGAGCTGCTAAAAATAATCGGCAGATTGTTCTGGCGGCAAAATTCCAACACGTTAAACGTCATGGTAATGTTTTCCAGGGCGCGGTCCGGTTGTTCCACCAATTCATGCACTTTGGCGTGGGCGGCAAAATGCACCACCACATCCAGATTTTCTGGGTACTCAATGCCTATCCCGCCTGAATAATGATGATACGGGATGCTCAAATCCTGAATAATCGTGCTGATGTCGTTGGTCCAAGAATTCGGCCGTTTGTCCACGCCGAAGACCTGGTGTCCTTCTTGCTGCAAAAAGAGGCCGAGGTTCGTGCCGATTTGCCCACTCGAACCGGTGATGAGTATACGCATTGAAAATCTCCTGATCTGATTTTGGACAATGATTGCTATCATTACCAGAGTAGTAAAGCAATCTGAAGAACAGCATTACGCCGACAAAATGATCCCCCTGCTCCAGCCAGGCCGGATAGTTTGCCACAATTCAGGTCGAAAATTGCCCCTATTCGCCGGTTTCTGCTATCTGTTGTCATCTCCCTTGAAAATGGGAGCGCGGACGTCCCGTCCGCCCCGGCAGGCGAGACGCCTGCGCTCCCAGGGTTTTCATTCGTGGTGGTGGGTGCAACCCACTCATGAAGTCTCTTGTCATTTGTCGGGTAGGGCGGGCATGGGTTCAACTAGGCGCAGCCAATGTAGAAGGAGAAAACCGGCTGTTATTACAATCGCGTTGAAGGCAGCATAACCGGGTTGAAACTGGTAATGGCGCAGTAACAGGCTTAACAAGCCCTCCCACATGATCGCCGGCAAGGCGATGGCTGGAACCAGCCAGAATATCAGGGGTGGCCGGGCGAGTCGCTGGTGCTGCTGGAGCAAGGCCAACCAGTACATCCAGGGTAAAAACAGACAGATGGTATAAAGCAGCCTAAAAACAGCCATATTGCCACGATTCAGGCGCATCTGCCCGACTTCGTTGGGGAAGGTTTTAATGAACAGGGCTGCGGCCGGTAACAGTTCAATGGTGTACACGTTGGTTGGGTCGTCTATGCTCAGGCGCACGGCCGTTCTGTCATACGTTATCACAATCTGGTGTAGACCACCATTGGTAAACACACCGGGTATGATAAATTCGGGGGTACGGCCGTTTTCCCCCGTCAGCGGCGTGCGTAAGCGCAGCACCAGGGCCGCGCCTTCTTGCCCCAATGTCAGGTTGCGCCGGTATGGGTCGCCGGAAATAGACATCAGCCGGGCCGGGCCGCCTTGGGCCACGTCGCCGGACGCGGCTGTCAGACCCAGGGTGAATTGGGAAGTGGTGGCGAGGGCCTGAGAAACGGCCGTTACCGCCCCCTCGCTCGCCAACCAGCCGTGCCTGGACAGCAGAATACCTTGTGGCGTAGTCACCAACGCGCCGCTGCCTTGTGGGACCAACGGCGGGAAATTGGCGTCAGCCGTCGCCAGAAAGTCATAATGGGCCACCAGTGAAGCGCCAGCAACGGCCATGACATTCTCGCCGGTCAGCAGCCGCGCCACTTCGCCGTCCGAAAAGGCGCGGTCGGCCAGGTAAAGCCGGCCCAACACGCCGTGCCACGGTCTGTCCTGCGTCTGCTCATTGCCCACAATCAACGGAAACTGGTCGTCCCAATTGCTCAACTGAGTGGTGGTTGGCAGCCAGACAGCCAGGGCCAACCAGGCAGCCAGATACAACAGACAAATGATGAAAAAACGGCGGGGGGTGCGCAACGGCCGTATCCCCTCCGCCAACCTGCCCACGCCACCCCACATTTGCCCGCCCCACCGGTAAAGGATGGCGCAGCCAACGGCCGTGCCCAATCCATTCGCCAATACATCAGGCACAGTAGGAAAACGCAGCAAGGCCACCGCCTGAACAACCTCCAGCAAGGCAGACAGCATCAAGCCAACCAACAGCGCCAGCCAACAGGCGGGCCAGAGCCGCCAACGCCGCGCCAGCAGCAATCCGCCCAGACCAAAGCCCAGCGGCGCAAACAAAACAACGTTGCGTGGAATGTCGGCCAGCGCGTAACTGGCGATCAGGGTCCAATCAAAATCGCCCAAAACCGCACGCCAGGACGCGCCGCTCTGGATGAAAAAATCGAAGGGAAACAGCGTGGCATACAAAATGACAAAAAGACCCATCCCCACCACAAACCACGACCGGCGTATCAGCCGGGCAGGGTGTGGCAAGGGTTCTTGTGGCAAGGGTTCTTGTGAGTTGTCGGGTGGCAGCATGGTGGGGTCTACTCATTACTCGCAAAGGTCATCATCTGACATTTTTGTCAACTTGTCAGATGTCACCTTGTCAAGTACAGCTCTGCCAGGAGAGTGGTCAACGCCTCGTTGAGGCGGTGGTAGCCGGCGGCGTTGAGATGCAGATAGTCAGCGGCATACTCGTCGCGCAGCGCGCCATTGTCATCGGCCAGCAAGGCGTGGGCGTCCAGGATGATGACGTTGTCGGCGGCCAGGGTGCGCAGGGCGTCGTTGACGGTTTGCACGGCCGTTTCCACCTCCGCCGACCAGTACATTCTTTCCAGCAGCGGCGGGGTTTGCACCGGGAAAATGGTCGTCAGCACCACCACCGCGCCATCGGCGGCAGCTTTTGCCACGATCTGGCGGATGTTGCCGGTGGTGGCGGCCACAATCGCCGCCTGCTCGGCCGGCAGCGCCGGGATAACGCGCAAATCGTTGATGCCTACCTGCACCACCACCACGTCGGGCTGCACTGGAGCAGCGTGGGTTTCGTAGCGCAAATTGCTTTGCACGGCCGTTTGCCCATCCAACCCCCGATTCACAAACACAAACGCGCCGACTTCTGGCGGGACAGGCCAGGCCGCCGCCCGCGAATCGCCATAAAACAAGACAAGCCTGCCATCTCTGGCCTCGGTCCCGGCATCCGCCGCTGCCCTAAATTGATCTAAACCCAGAGGATTTAATGTCACCCGGCTCAATTCCCGGTAAACATGGCGGAAGCGCTTCACCAGGATAACATTGAGGCTGAGGGAGACGACAAGCAGGAGAAGCAGACCCACCAACGGCAGCGCGACCCGATAAACCGAATGCATAGAATTATTCAACGTTGAAATGCTCCCGTTAGTTGGCGCGGCGGCGCAGGTTCACCAACGCGGCCGCAGCGATGAGGAGGGCGCCGATGAGTTCTAGCAGCCAGTTAATGCGGATGCCACCCGTAAAACGTGACAATTCGGGCAGATAAATCCCGTAAAACGAGGCGATGCGCACACCGACGAAACGCAAAATCGCCACCAATCCCAACAAGAGAAATATGTAATTGCGCCAATACCGACGCACGCTCCAGCCAATTACCACCACCACAACCAGACCAACAGCAGCAAAAACGAGCAAAAAAAGCACCTGCGCCCGCTGGCCGTATTCGTACCAGCCCTGCTCCCAGGCGATGCCTTTGATGGTGGACGTAAACCAGGTTTGTAAATCGAGCTGCTTATTGAGGCCCAGAAACAAGAGCGCCAAAGCCAGCCCAGCCCAAATCAGCCCATGAGGGCGCGGGTCGGTGTTGGGGAAGATTTGTCTGACAGAGAGGGCGCACAGGAAACAGAGAACGGCCGTTAGCAGGTATACGGCCGTCGTCAGCCAGCCCAACAACGTCGGGTCGCCGCCCACAAACTGCCCAGAAGCCGCCCAACTCGCAGCCAATAACATCTCATTCACGCGCTCACCCAGCTCCCCCACGACCAATCTGGCCTAAATGGGTATGTTGGAACGAATCGGTATACTTCAAACCATAGCCGAACACCCGATCCAGGCAGGAATGTCCCAATAGAATCAACCCCACCAGTTGCAGCCAGGGAACCTGCCCATAACCACCCAAGACAAACAGGGCGACAGCCACACCTTTATGATGTACAACGTTGTAAGTCCATGCGCCTACCCTCGGCCCCAGCAGATAACCTATCATGCTGAGATCGGGCAGCAAAAATAAAACGGGAAACCACCACCAGGCGTAGTCGAGACCAAGAAAGAGATAGAAGGCCAACACGGCCAGCAGCAGCTCTTCGATTCTAATGAGGTTTTTCACATCACCCGCTCCATAAAGTCCAATGTCAGCGCCGCCACTGCTTCCCACTCCTGGTCAAGCGCCACCACATGCGACGAATTTGCCATCCACACCAGCTCCTTGACCTCCGACGAAACGCCATCCAGGATGATTTGCCCGGCGGCCGGGTCAATCGTCGTATCGTGGCGGCCCTGTACCACCAACACCGGCTGCGTGATGCGGCCCAGACGGCGACGCACTTCACGCCCCAAACGCAGCAGCTCCATCGCCCCACGCAGCGGGTTCACAGGATACCCCTGCCACAAGTCACTGCCATCCAACGATTCTTTGGGCACAAATTCGATGAAGGGCGCGGCGGCATACAGGCGCAGCACGTCTTGGGGAGAGGCGGCCAGTTTGATCGCCGGGGCATAGTTCAGCACCCCGGCGATTTCCGGGTAGCGGCTGGCCAGATACAGGGCAATCACTGCCCCGGTGGATTCACCACCGACAAAAACCCTGTCGCACAGAGTGAGCAGGTGGTGATAAGTAGCAACGGCCGTTTCCACCCAATCGCCCCAGGTAACATGGTTCAGGTCCTCCGGCTTTGTGCCATGCCCAGGCAGCAGCGGCCCGGTGACAGTGTAGCCGCGTTGGTGCAGGTATCCGGCGATGGGGCGCACTTCGGCCGTGGTCGCCGTCAGACCATGCAGCAGCAGCACGCCAACCGGGCCGGCCGGCCAAAAAAAGGATTCACCCGCCAGGTGGGGATTATGCAAAGCTTCGTTGATCATCTATTCCTCCGCCAAACCGGGCGCGTCAGGCAGGTCGCGCCGCCTTCGGCTTTCAGCGAAATCTCGTCACCCTGATAGGTGAGGACAACACAGCCGGCCGCTTCCAACCGCCGCTGTGTGATGGGATTGCCCGCCAGCATCAGGCACAGCCCTGGTTTAATTGCCAGCACATTCGGCCCCATCATCAAAAACTCCGCCTCCGGCACGGCTACAAAGCGAAAGCCACGCGCCGCAAGCATCTGCCACAGGGGCACAGGCATGAACGGCGGGTAGACTACCGCCAGATCGCTGTCCACAATGCTGATAAAAGACATGAGGTGCAGACACGCTTCCGGCCCCTGATAATATGGCAGTTGCACCGGCACAATGTCCACCTCCGGCAAGGCTTCCTGGAGTTGGCGCAGCCCTTCGGCATTGGTGCGGAAGCCCTGCCCGACAGCCAGGGTGCGCTCGTCTACCCAGAGCAAATCGCCGCCTTCGGCCAGGGCACCGCCATGCAGCCGGTAATGGATGGGCACGCCCATCTGCGCCAACTGCTGGGCCATCGCCTCTTCTTCGCCGCGCCGCAGCGCCTTGCCCATGCGCAAGATGATCGCGCCCCGGTCACAAACGATGGCCGGGTCGTGGACAAACATGGCGTCGGCGTGGTCGGGCAAAGGGCTGGAGTGATAGACGACTTTGGCCCCGGCATCCTGGAGATGGCGGACGAAGGCATCGTGTTCTTGTTGGGCGGTGGGCAAAAACGGCCGTGCCGCGTAATGCCATTTCTCTGGGTCAGCGCCGCCAAAGGCTTCATCCGGGCGGCGCACCAAAACCGTTTGCAAGGGGGCGACCATGCTCTGGCTGCCGTAAGGTTGGGTCATAAGTTTGTCGGGTTAACTGGCAAATAGATCGGCTACCACACAACGGAAGCCGGGCAAGATGTCATCGAGGGTGAGAACGGCCGTGCCCGTCAATTCCTGCAACGCCGTCGGGGCGCGGTAAACAGACACGGTTTGCTCGTCTGGTTCAATAATCAGCACCACGTTCACGCCGGCGGCGAAATATTCACGTAATTTGCGCCGCACGTCATTCCAGCGGTCGGAGGGGGATAAAATTTCGACCACCAGTTCTGGGGGCACGTCGAGAAAAGAATTGGGCGATGCCTGGGCCAGCCGTTCGTGAGAGATGAACAGGATGTCGGCGGCGCGGATGGTGTCGGGATCGCGCTGGACGTAGATGCCCACTTCGCCCACCATGATTTCACCCAGGTTGTTTTCAGCCACAAAGTCGCCCAGCAAACGAGCTAATTTATATTCAAAACGGCCGTGCTGTATCTTCGTCGGACTCATCGGCACAATCCTCCCCTCGACCAATTCGCATGGCCCCATATCCCCCATTTCCAACAATTCTTCACCGGTGATTAAGGCGTCTGTTTCTAATTGGGTTTGTTCTGCTACGGCTTGCATTGCCATAAGAGCCTCCAGGCGTCAACTTCCTGTGTACCAATCCAATCGCGCTAAATTGTAGCACAGTTCTAAATACGGCCGTTCATACTCCCCGCATAGCCCGTCAATTCCACATATCCCCTGGCCGTCACCGGCGCACCCGCCAGTGTACCGCTGAATTCGACAGCGCCTTCCCAGTAAGTGGTGGAGACGTTCAGTTCCTGGTTGGGCAGCAGCGGCCGTCCTTCCAATTCCAGCGCCAGTTTCGGGATAGAGATACGCCAGCCGGCCGGATATTCCCCGCCGCTGGTCGGACTGAGCCAGGTATCCAACACCGCAATCGTAAAATCGGCCAGCGCTAGATGGGTGATGGTTCCATCTGGGGCGATATAACTGCCGCTGGAAAATGGTTCCAGGCTGCCGTCGGCGTTACGAATCTGGAAGAGCATCAACCCACCGCCATTGTCCAGTTGCAGCGAAAACCAATCCCAGCCCACTGCGTCAGCGCTGAGGGCGCTGGTGGAGTATTCGTGGTCTTTCCAGCTTAAGCCGATCACGTCGAACAGTTCTTCGCCGATGCGGATTGTACCGGCCGTTTCCTGACGAATGATGGAGTAATAATAGGAAGCGTTGCCCGGCTCTTCGCCTTTGGGACTGAGGCCACCGTCGCCGTGCAGCACCGGCGGCATGGTTTGCGTCAGTGTCAGGTCCAGGGCCACGTCACCGCCATCGGCCTGCAAACGCACCTCGCCGGGCGCAACTTCGCTGATGGTCCAATCTTCCAGCCAGACCTGGTAGGGTTCGGCCTGCGCCCCGGCCAGCCCGGCCGCGCCCCGGCTGAAGCGTTCGTGGGGGTAAAAGTCGCCGTTGGCGACGTCGGAGAGGGTGAAGTGGGATAGGTAGATTTGGTTGGTGCGCCAATCAGATTGCGGATTGGGGAGGGCGGCGTGCGGAGTGGCAGGGGTGAGGGCGCGGCGGAAGATGGTGAACTGGTAGCCGAAGAGACGGCCGTCTGCCCCCTCTAAATTGCCGGTGTAATACCACCACTCGGTCTGGTAGTCCGGGTGGGGACCGAGGTCGCGGGGGAATTGGATGGCGTTGGCTTCGGTGGCGCGGGCGAAGCCGGCCGTATCGGTCTGGCTGAGCAGGGGCAGCAGGGAGGCCTGGGCGGTGGCCTGTGGCGCAGGTTGTCGCCACAAGAACAGCCCGCCCACGATAAGGGCTAACAGAACAAAAGCAAGAGTAAGACGCCGTGTGCTGGCATTGTTGAGCATATTTCCCTCAACGGTAACTAAGGAAATCGTCTACCGTCATATCAATATCTTTCGCAACCTGACGCAGCAAGATGGGCGAAATACCGCGTCCGGCATGGAAAGGGACAGTGGTACCACGGCCGTCTGGATGACGATATTGAATGTGTGAACCACGGCCTGCGTACCGACGAATTCGGTTTCCAAAATCGGCTCGCCGTCTTCTAACAACATGGCAATGACTTCCTGTAAATTGACATGAAGCTCATCCAACGATTCGGCTTGTGTATGGGCGCCGGGGAAATTAGGCACGTAGCCCACATATAAACCTGTATCCGGACACTTTTCAATCACTGCAATAAACGTTTGCATCACTTGACCTCCACTCGGAACATGCCGCCATTATAACACGCCACCCAATCTCCAGTCTTACTCCTCGCGCACGGCCGTTGCCACCACCATCCCGCCCAACTTCAACGACGGATACACGGCCGCCAGCAGCGCCGCGCCAACCGCCACCACCACCCCTTGCAAGAAATAGGCCGGTTCCAACTGCATTTGCAGCGTCCAGCCAAACGAGCGCACATTGATAACGTAAATGAGAATCCAGGCCAACACGTAGCCCACCGGAATCGCCAGCAGACCAGCCACCGCGCCCATCAGCCCTGTCTCCAGGAAGGTAAGCCCCCACAACTGGCGCACCGTCATGCCGGTGGCCCGCAGCACGCCCAATTCGCGGCTGCGCTCTAGCTGCAGGCTCATCAAGGCGCTCAACACGCCGATAAAGGCCACGACAATCGCCAGCAGCCGCAGCGCAGCGGTGATGGCAAACGTGCGGTCGAAAATTTCCAGCGACCCGGCGCGCAGAGCGCGGTTGGATTGAATAAGAACGTCTTGCCGACCGGCGACGGCCGTCGCCATCTCCTCCACCACCCCATCCACATCCGCCCCGGCTGGCAAGAAGAGGCCCATGCTTACCACCGCCTCGTCTTGCCACAACGCGCGGTAAAGCGCCTGTCCCATCATGATGGTTCCCTGGTCAGAAGCGTAGTCGTAAAAGATGGCGATGACCGGGAAACTGCGCGGGCCAACGGCCGTTTGCAGCACAATCGGCGGCGGTGGAGTGGGCCAATTTTCCTTGAGCGCCAGCGCCTCCGAGACGATGACCCCGTCGCCAGCCGTCAGACGCGGCCACAACGTCGTTTTGTCGCCAGAAACCCAGGCGTAAGGCCGGTTGCCCGCCGACACGTCGCCATCCACAGCCACCAGCTCCACCAGGCGGCCTAACTCTGGCGCGTCCACCTGCACCTGCCGCGCCGTGACCACCTGATCCACGCCGGGCCAGGCGCCGAATTGGGCCACCACTTCCGGCGGCAGCACACCATAAGCGCGATTGGCCGTCAGCGCCGGGGGCGAGATAAAAATGTCAGCCTGCAAGGTCTGGCCAAGCCACTGCTCCACCGTGCCGCGGAAGGAGCCGATCATAATCGAAACGCCAATGACCACGGAAACGGCCGTCATCAACGCCGCCACCGCCACCGACGTCCGGCTGAGCGAACGGACGATGTCACGCGGGGCCATCCGCCCCAACACACCAACCAACCGCTGCGACAGCGGCGTCACCAGGTGCATTGCCAAGACCGTCAGCGGCGGTGTCAGCAGTGCCGCGCCAATCAGCACAGCAAACAGCCCGCCAAAGGTGAGTACCAGATTGCCACGCACCCACAGCAGCAGCACGCCCAACACAGTCAACACCAGCCAGGCGACGACGAGCCAGGGTAACAGCGCCCGCGTGCGGCTCTCCAGGGTGGAGCGTTTGAGCGAGGCGTTGGGCGCGGTGCGCATTGCTTCCCAGGCTGGCAGCAGGGCGGCAAACAGCGCCGCCGCCACGCCCACCACCAACCCTTTGACCAGCGTAAAGGGCGGCACGTCTACGCCGCGCACGTTGACGACAAAATAAAAATCGTTGATGGTTTGGGTGATGAGGCCGACGATGCCCCGCCCTAAGACGACGCCCAAGACCAGCCCCAACACCGAGCCAATCAGGGCCAACACGGCCGCTTCAACCAAAATCAGGCTGAACAACTGCCCACTGGTAACGCCCAAACAGCGCAAAATACCGAATAACGGCCGTCGCTGGACCACGCTAAACGTCACCGTATTGTAAATAAGGAACATGCCGACCACCAGCGCCAACAAACTGAGCGCCGAAAGGTTCAGCTCAAAGGCGGCGGTCATTTGTTGGATGGCGTTGCTGCGGGCCGCGGCCGTTTCCAGGCGCAAACCGGGCGTCAGCAGCGCTTCCACCGGAGCCAGCGCCGCCGCGTCAACGGCGATCAAATCAATGCGGCTGAGTTTGCCGACCAGGCCGAAAATCTCTTGCGCCGAGGCGATGTCGGTAAAAATGATGCCGTCCAGGGCGCGGCGGCTCACATCGTCGCCTGGCTGGAGCAGGCCAACGATGGTGGCTGGCGTTTGCTGCCCGGAGCGGTTCAGGGTGATGGCGTCGCCCAGGGCCAGCCCGGCCGCATCGGCCACCGCCTGCGATAAAATGACGCTGTTGGGAATGGTTAAAAAGGCTGCCAATCCCTCCAGACCGCTTCCCGCTGCGTCACTACCTTCTTGCGCTGCAAAATAATTCCGAAATGGCGGCCCGGCAAAGGGATCAATGCCCATCAACCGCATCACCTGTCCGTTCAGCTCCGGCACAGTCAGATAATCCTCGACAATCGGCGCGGCAATCGTTGACCATTGGCAGTTGACGATTGACGATTGACAGTTTTCCCCATTCCTCGTCTTAAGTCGTGCATACACCTCCTCATCAAACCCCGTTGGTGGTCCAACCAGGCGGTGGGTGGTTTTGCCGGCGATGGCGTCGGTGGAAAGCTGGAAGGCGCGTTGGGCGCTGCCATTCGCCAGGTCTATGCTGACCATCATCGCCACGCCGATGGCGACGCCGATGATCAGCAGGATGTACTGCAACGGCCGTCGCTTCAAGCGCCGCCAGCCGAGGCGGAAGAGGGGGAGATTAGAGGGGAGGTTCATAGGGGGGACTTTTTCGTAAGCCGTGTTCCGTTTACGGCTCACGGCTCACGTTCTTCCAAACGGCCGTTATGCACATCCATCACCCGGTCGGCAAAGGGCACAATCTCTGGGTTGTGGGTCGCCATGATCAGCGTCTTGCCCGCGCCGCGTGTCAGGCTGATGAGCAGGTTCAGGACTTTTTCACCCGTCTCCTCGTCCAGGTTGCCGGTGGGTTCATCGGCCAGCACCAGCAGCGGGTTATGGGCCAGGGCGCGGGCAATCGCCACCCGCTGCTGCTCGCCGCCGGACAATTTGTCCGGGAAGGCGTCGCCGGTCGGCCAGCCCTACCTCGTCCAGCAGTTGGAGGGCATGGAGGGCGACGGCCGTTGCCTTTTTGCCCGCCAACTCCTGCGGCAGCGTCACGTTCTCTAACACGGTCAGCGTTGGAATGAGATTAAAAAATTGGAAGATAAAGCCAATATGGTCGCGCCGGAACAGGGTTCGCTCCCGTTCGCGCAGTTGGGTGATGGTAACACCGTTGATGCCCACGTCGCCGCCGTCGGGCTTTTCGATACCGCTGATCAGGTTGAGCAGCGTGCTTTTGCCGCTGCCGCTGCGCCCCAGCAGCGCCACAAACTGCCCCTCTTCAACTGTCGCGTTCACCCGATCCAACACCTGGCGCTGTTGGCCACCCTCGCTGAAAAATTTACTCAACTGCTCAATCTGTACCATGCTCATGCGCTGCTTTTCCTTGTTGGTTGTGCCGTTTTTCACATAGGCGTTTACTGTAACATGATTACTGGCTTAAATCAATCCAAAATCATGAATATATCTTAACAAAATATGTGCAAACTATTTTCAACGCAAGAGCGGCTGCGGAACGTACAACAAACGGCCGTTATCCAGCCGCCTAAACAGCGTATAATATCAGCATAATGTGCTATAAGAGCTAGCAGGTTGTCGGAGAACCCAAGATAGGTACACGGATTGAACGGATTGAACGGATAGGACGGATAGGACGGATAGGACGGATAGGACGGATTTTAACAGATAAATCACCAGAAAATCCGTTAAATCCGTGTCATCTGTGTATCAATTTTTACTTTTCCGACAGGCTGCCAGGTCTGGCAGGCTGTCCCCAGCCTGTCAGGACTAAAAAGGAGTCTAAACATGCCAAAAACAAACCATCCTCAAAGAACCCGGTTGGGTTACCTGCTGCTGGGATTGGCGGTCCTCATATTTGCCCGCGCCACCAGCATACAAGCCGCCGACGACAAATGGCGCGCCTCTTATTGGAACAACCGCGATCTAGCGGGCGACCCGGTGCTGGTGCGCGATGAAAGCAGCCTGGACCATGTATGGAACGATGAATCACCGGGCTACCCGGTGCTGGCAGATAATTTTTCGGTCCGCTGGACGCGCAGCGTCAACTTTGCCACGTCTGGGGTGTATCGCTTCACGGCCACGATGGACGATGGGCTGCGCCTATGGGTGAACGACGCCCAGGTCATCAATTCCTGGAACGACAGCCAGGCCCACACCATCACCGCCGATGTGTATCTGGCGGCCGGCGACCACCAGTTGAAGGTGGAGTATTACGAAGCCACCGGGGGAGCTATCGCCCAATTGTCTTGGGGGCTGGTGGGCGGCAGCACGGCGAACTGGCGCGGCGAATATTTCAACAACAAGACGTTGTTCGGTCAGCCCACGCTGGTGCGCGATGACGCCGCCATCAACTTTAACTGGGGCACAGGCAAACCGGCCGACAGCATCAACGGCGACGAATTTTCCGTCCGTTGGACGCGCACACTGCCGCTGGAGGCGGGCGTGTATCGCTTCACCACCACCACCGATGACGGCGTGCGGCTGTGGGTGAATAACCAACTGCTGATTGACCGCTGGCAAGACCAGACTCTGGCCTCTTTTTCGGCTGAGGTGACTCTGCCCGGTGGTGGTGTGCCGGTGAAGATGGAGTATTACGAAAACCGCGACACGGCCGTCGCCCAGCTAAGTTGGGTGAAAACAGCCGCAACGACTGGAAGTACGACACCGCCAACGGCCGTAGCCGCCATCCCACCCTGGACCGGTTCTTACTACAACAACACCAACCTGGAAGGCAGCCCGGCGCTGGTGCGCCAGGACCCTGGAATCAACATTATTTGGGGTTCCAGTTCACCGCTGCCCAACGTCGTCAACGCCGACCGCTTCTCGGTGCGCTGGACAACAACAGCCAACCTGCCGGCCGGCTCTTATCGCTTCACCACCTTTGTCGAAGGCGGCACGCGCTTGTGGGTCAACGACCAGCTCATCATTGACGAGTGGCGCGATTATTATCAGGTGAAAGAGTGGGCCAATGTGATCAATCTGCCGGGCGGTTCGACCACACTGCGCCTGGAGTTCTTTGAGGATGTGGGTCTGGCCGAAGCCCGGTTGGTGGTTCAACCCCAATCCGGCGGCGCAGTTCCCTCCAGCCCGACGACAACACCCACCAGTCCCAGTGGATCATTGACGGCAACGGTGATCAATGCCCGCGCCCTAAATGTGCGCAGCGGACCGGGCGCGGAATTTGAACCCTTTACCTACGTGTCCGGCGGTCAGTTGGTGAACCTGACCGGCTATCGCAGCAGTGGATGGGTGCAAATTCGTCTGTTAGACGGCCGTACCGGTTGGGTCGGTGGCGCCTATTTGGGCGGTTACAATTACAATGCCCTGGCGCAGTGGTCCGGCGGCTGACAATCAACCCCCAATTCCTGCACCTATTGTACCCATGCAAAAGTTCAACTTCTGCGGAGAAGTTGAACTTTTCCCACAACCTATTTAGTTCGGCAGCAATTCTCAATTTAAAACCCAGCCGCAGGGCAGGACAGCATCTTGCCCATCACCAATGCCTGACACCGCCTGTCTCGCCCTCTTTGGGTCCCATTGGGCGAGACGGCGCGGGAAAATGCTGTTCGCTGCGGCTGTTACCTGTTCGCGCCGTCCCGCCCCTACTAGCACACCAGGGCAAATTGAGAATTGCTGTTAGTTCGGAGAGATAAATTGCCTATTGACACAGGTTATGATACATTGGAAATAGGCGTGGTATTCCCATAACAATTTTGACCTGACGCACAAACTTTATCAGTCCAACGGAACGGGTTGAGCACTTTGCAAGCATTTGATGAGCCACCGGAAAATCATATACCGATTCCCTGTGTTCTATTTTGTTTGCCTCGCGCCTTACCCGCTTACCCAATTCAACCCCACAAATTAGGAGAAGACAGATGACCGTGGATACCGTTCTGCACCGACTGCACGAAAACGGCCGTAAACGAGCCAATGCCCCTGCCTATTTCGTCAAGGCCACCGATCATTGGGTGCCTACCACCTGGCAGGAATATCTGGCCGAAGTGCGCCAGGCCGCCAAGTCCCTCATTGCCCTGGGTTATCAGCCAGGCCAGGGCGTCTGCATTCTTGGCTTCAACCGGCCGGAATGGACCATCTTTAACCTGGCTGGAATGTTGGCTGGGGGGCACGCCTCCGGCATCTACACCTCCAATTCCCCCAGCGAAGTCCAATACATCGTCCACCACTCCGAAGCCCCGTTTGTCCTGGTAGAAGATGAAAGCCAATGGCAAAAAATCAACCAGAAGCGCGCCGACTTGCCCGACCTGCAAAAAGTCATTCTCATGAAAGGCGCCAGCGTAGACGACCCCCTCGTCCTCACCTGGGAAGCTTTTCTGGCGCAGGGCAGCAGTGTCAGCGATGACCAGGTTGACGAACGACTCAACAGCCTGCGGCCCGACAAGTTGGCCCAACTGATCTACACGTCTGGCACTACCGGCCCGCCAAAAGGGGTGATGCTTTCGCACAACAATCTGGTCTTTACCGCCCAATTGGCCGCCAGTCTGCTGGGCATTACGTCCACCGATTCGGTCATTTCCTACCTGCCCCTCTCCCACATTGCCGAACAGATGTTTACCATCCACCGACCCACCATCGTTGGCTACCAGGTTTACTACGCGCAGTATCCGCCGCAGGACCACCTCAACGAAAACTTCCGCGAAGTGCAACCCACGCTGGTCTTTGGCGTGCCGCGCATCTGGGAACGTTTCCGTGATGGCGTCGCTGCCAAATTGGGCGAAGCGACCGGGGCCAAAGCCAAAATCGCCGGCTGGGCGCTGAAAGTTGGCGAACAAGCCTCTGCCCTGAAGCGGCAGGGCAAGGAACCCAGCGGTCTGTTGGCTGTTCAGTTTAACCTGGCAAACAAACTGGTGTTTTCCACCATCAAAGAAGGTCTAGGGCTGGGTCGAGCCAAATTCTTGATCACCGCCGCTGCCCCCATTTCGCCCGACATCATTACCTTCTTCAACAACGTAGACATCCCGCTGTTTGAATTGTACGGCCAATCGGAAGATTGCGGCCCCACCACCACCAACCTGCCCCACGCCAACAAAATCGGCACTGTCGGCTGCGTTCTGCCCAACACTGAAGTCATTCTGGACAGCGATGGTGAAATCCTGGTCAAAGGCCCCCATGTCTTTATGGGCTACTTCAAGGAACCGGAGGCCACCGCCGAGACCCTATACGATGGCTATCTGCACTCCGGCGACTTGGGCCAATTTGATGAAGATGGCTACCTGACCATTGTCGGCCGCAAAAAAGAGATCATCATCACTTCTGGCGGCAAAAACATCGCCCCCAAGAACATCGAAGCAGCCCTGAAGAACGTACCCATGGTGGCCAACACCGTCGTCATCGGTGAACAACGGCGCTACCTGACAGCTCTCATCACCCTGGACCCCGTCGCCGCCAACAAATTTGCGGCCGAACACGGCATCAACACCCAGGAATTACACACTCATCCCAAACTGCGCGAGACCTTGCAGACAGGGATTGATGAAATCGTCAATGTCCACTTTGCCCGCGTCGAGCAGGTGCGCGATTTCCGCGTGCTGCCGCGCGATTTCACCATCGAAGATGGCGAACTGACGCCGACGCTGAAGATTAAGCGGCGCATCATCAACCAGAACTTCGAGAATGAAATCGAGTCTATGTATCAAGAATAGGCCATTGTCCCGCTCAGACCGGACAGGTTTTCGACAGCCTGCCGGTCTTAAGCGTGGAAAGATTGACCCCTATCGTAGTAGCTCAGGTCCCGGCGCCCAGGCGCCGGGGACACTACGTGTGGCGCCATGAATGTCAGCAAGACCAGGTAACCAGAACCGCGATCCCTGTTTGGAAAGCAACGGGCTACTGCTGCTGTTTCTGGTGGCCGCATTGGGCTATTGGTTGGGGCAGGTAAACTTTTGGGGCAATCGGTTGGGGGTAGCGGCCGTGTTGTTTGTGGGCCTGGCTTTCGGCGCGTTGGACCGCAATCTGAACATCCCTGACGCTTACCTGAATTTAGGGTTGGTGCTGTTTGTTTACACCATTGGCCTGAGCAATGGACCGGGCTTTTTTGCCAAGTTCCGACGCGAGGGGCTGCGCGAGGTGCTGTTTATTATTGGCAGTCTGCTGCTGCCGGCGCTGCTGCTGCTTCCCATTGGGCTGGCGCTGCAATTTAGCCCGGCCAGCCTGGCGGGCATGTTCACCGGCCAGTCGAACAACACACCGGCGTTAGCCAGTGCGCTGGATTATCTACGGGTGAATCTGCCACAGCCAGACGCGGCGCTGGCCGAGGCGGTGGTCGGCTTTTCGGTGGTTTATCCCATGGGCGTGTTGGGACGGATGTTGGTGCTCGCCCTGACGATGCGGTGGTGGCGGGTAGATTTTGCCGCCGAGGCGTACAGCTTGCGCAAAATGTACCCGGTGGCCCAAGAACTGGGCTATCGCACGATTGTGGTGACGGAAACGGCCGTTACCCAAACCCCTCTCCGCCAACTGCAACGCCAACACGACTGGGATGTGCTTTTTGGCCGTCTCTACCGCGCCGATGAAGTTCTGCTCATCGGCGGCGACACAATCTTTCGCCCCGGCGACCAGATCGTCATCGCCGGGACTGTGGCCGCGATGGACCAGGTAGAAGCAGATTTTGGCGTGGAAGCCGAGGAGAACCTGGTCCACGAACACGCCGTTTATGAAAGCCGCCGCCTGTTTGTCTCCAATCCGGCCATTGTCGGCAAACCCATCGCCAGCCTGAACCTGAAGGAAACTCACGGCGCGTTGGTCTCCCACCTGCGGCGCGGCGACGTGGAGATGCTGGCCGGGGGCAGCAGTGTGTTGGAATTAGGCGACCGCATTCGCGTGCTGGCCCCCCACGAAGAAATTCCGGCGCTGGTCGAGATGTTTGGCGATTCTTACGCCACCTTGAGCCATGTCAACCTGCTGACAATTGGTCTGGGCATTACCCTGGGGCTGCTGTTAGGGCTGATTCCGATTCCGCTGCCCGGCGGCGGCAGTTTCCAGATGGGGCTGGCCGGTGGGCCGCTGGTGGTGGCGCTGATTTTGGGGGCGCTGCGGCGCACTGGGTCCATCATTTGGACCATGCCTTACAGCGCCAATCTGACGCTGCGCCAGTTTGGCCTGATTTTGCTGCTGGCGGCCATCGGCGTACGCTCTGGGTACGCCCTGCTGCAAGCCTTCCTGGGCGGCGAAGGCTGGCTGATCTTTGCCGTTGGCACGGCGCTGATCATCACAACCACGTTTGTTTCGCTGGTGGTCGGTTACAAGCTGCTAAAAATCCCTTACAGCCTGCTGGCGGGCATGATGGCTCCGCAGCCGGCCGTGCTGGACTATGCCCAAGAGCAAACGGGCAATACGCTGCCGGCCGTTGGCTTTACGCTGATGTTCCCCCTGGCAATTATCATCAACGTCACGGTCGCGCAAATTATGCTGCTGATCTTACAGAATTCATGGTAGGTTTAGATTGGACAAATCTCAGAAGATTTGTCCAATCTTTCGTATGCTATTTAATTTTCATTCTAAAGTGGTGATTAACCCAGTTCAAAGCCGTGGTCGCGGTTGAATTGGCGTAAATTATCGGACAGAAACGGCCGTATCCCCTCCGCCCGCTCAATCAACCGGCTGGCCCAGGTGGTGCTGGGATCGTCGGCCGAGAGCAAGGTGGTGGCTTCAACTGCCGTTACCCAGCGGTAGGCATCGTGTTCATGGCTCAGGCGGATGGCCTGGTCGCCGCGCACCGTACACAGATAAACCACACCGAGCAGTTCGTTGGCAGGTACGGCCGTTCCCCGGTAAAAATGCGTCGTGCCCAAGAGATATTCCAGGGTCACGTCCAGACCAACCTCTTCCTGTACCTCGCGCCGTACCGCCGCCTCAAAACCCTCCCCCTGGTCCACCCGCCCGGTGACACATTCCCACATCCCGGCGGCAAAATCCTTCGTCATCGCCCGGCGCAGCAGCAAATAGCGCCCCGTCGCCCCATCCCACACCAACGCCCCCACCCCACCCAGGAAGTGGGCGGGCGGTGGTTGGGAACAGCCTGTCCTGTTATCCGTCATCCGTCATCCGTTATCCGTTGGCCGCTGTTCGTTCCTCAGCCGCCGACAAATTTTGTCTTATAGCCCATCTTTTTCAGTTCAGCAGCTACGCTGTCACGGTGGTCGCCCTGAATTTCAATGACGCCTTCTTTGATCGCCCCGCCCGCGCCACATTTTTGCTTAAGTTGTTTGCTCAATTCCTTCAAATCCTCCGGCGTGACTGCCGTTCACGATCACACCGTCACCGTTTTGCCACCACGCCCTTTGCTTTCGCGGCGGATGGCGGCCGTTTGCTGCTCCGGCGGCGCGCTTTTTGGCTGCGGACAGCGGCAAGGAAAGCTGCCGCAGCGCGGGCAGCGTTTTTTAAAGGCGGGGTCTGTGGAATAGACGACGTTGCGTTGATTGGGCATAGATGAATCTGCCAAAGGGTGTGCAGGGCGGAGAACACAGATTTACCGGATCGGCGGATGAAGTCGGTCAAGGAGACTTCATGCGTGGGCTGCACCCAACACCACGAATAAAAACCCTGGGAGCGCAGGCGTCTCGCCTGCCGGGGCGGGGGACGTCCGCGCTCCTATTTTCAAGGGAGTGGATCCGAAAATCCTACCAATCCGCTGTCCCGCTTCTGCCTATGACCAGGCTGCTTCATAAGCCCGGATAATATCGTCCATGCGTTGATCCAAAGCCACATGAATGGCTTGCCGCGCCGGATCCGCATCGTACCAGGCCAAAATCTCTCTGACGCCCTGCGCAAAAGGGATGGCCGCCACAAAATCGGGCACGACTCGTTTGATTTTGCTATTGTCGAAGATCATGCTGTGCGTCTTATCGCCCAGCAAACCCGCGCCCCAATCGGCATCAAAACTGGCAATGAAGTCCGAGGGTATGTGGATGATATTTGCCTCTACACCGGCGGCGTTGGCGACCATTGCAAAAATCTGGTTCCAGGTCAGCAGCTCATCGGAGGTGATGTGGAAGGTTTC